>JAQBNJ010000219.1 GCA_028288645.1 Sediminibacterium sp. | reverse complement strand
AATGATGAATGTTGAAGCAGCACCTCCTTTCAAAATCCATCATTCCTTGTTCAATATTCAATATTTTCAAAAAAAGGCCTCAATTCCCCGGTTTTGGTATTGTATTTGCCTTACGGATGCGAATACTTAATTTTACAACCAAACCCAGGACCTTCTGAAGCGTTTCTTTAAAATATTACGTCGCACCCTTCTCATTATTGTAGCAGTTATTTTACTGGTCTTTATTGCTATCCAGACGGATCTCGTTCAAAACTGGCTGGTGGGTAAGGCCACAAGCAGGTTATCCAAAGCCCTGGGCGCCGAAGTAAGTATCAAAAAAGTTAGCTTTTCCTTCTTTAACAAGCTGAACATGGATGGTGTTCTGGTGCGGGACCGGAAAAAAGATACCATCCTCTACGCCGGGCAGTTCAGGGTACGTATTACCGATTGGTTCTTCTTGAAAGAGAAGGCCGTATTAAAATATGTCGGGCTGGAAAATGCGGTGGTCAACCTCGAACGGAAAGACTCCGTCTGGAACTATGCATTCATTATCGACTATTTCAGATCGCCCACGCCTAAGAAAAAAGGCGGAAGCACGATCGACCTGAACCTGAAAAAAGTTGACCTTAAAAATGTCCGCTTTGTAAAGAACGATTTCTGGGCGGGCGAACGGATGGACGTGATCCTTGGCAGCCTTGCACTGGATGCTGAAACGGTAGATTTTAAAAAGAATGAGTTTGTTCTTAACTCGCTTGAACTGGATAAACCTTTCCTGAGAATACAGGGATTAAAACCGTTGCGGCCCGATTCCCTGTATCATCGCACAAAAGCTGTAGACACGGGAATGTATTTTAACCCGGGGCGTATCGGCTTATACCTTACCAACCTGATCATCCGCAATGGCAATCTTTTTTTAGATGGTAATACCACCAAGCCTATCGCAGGTTTTGACGGGAGCCATATACAGTTAAGCAAACTCAACGGTACATTACAAAATATCAGTTTTCACCAGGATACACTTCGCGCAAATATCGATCTGTCTGTGAGAGACCGATCCGGGCTTGAATTAAAAAAACTCAAAACAAAATTCAAACTCACGCCGCAAATCATGGAACTGGATAAGCTGGATCTGCAAACCAACCAAAGCAGGTTAAGCAATTACTATGCAATGCAGTTCAAAGATTTCAACAAAGACTTTGGCCACTACATCAGCAAAGTAGTGATGAATGCACATTTTACCGATGCAAAAATAAACAGCGATGATATCGCGTTTTTTGCACCTGAATTAAAAACATGGAAAAGAGAAGTAATACTCAGCGGCAAATTCCTCGGAACCGTTGAAGATTTTACGGTAAATAATTTGTCTGCAAAAATAGGCGCTACAACAAAGATCAATGGTCATTTGAAAATGAAGGGGCTGCCCGATATCAACACAACAAAGATCGATCTGACGGATGGAACGCTGCTGACAAATTATTATGACCTCGGCACATTCATTCCTTCATTAAAAGGTGTTACCTCTCCTAACCTTGCTGCATTAGGCAATATTATATATCGTGGTAATTTCAACGGAACAATAAAAAATTTCGTTACTGCCGGCACATTCAGTACGCAGTTAGGCGGTGTAAAAACCAATGTAAGCCTTCAACTGCCATCCAATGGCGATCCTTCGTATACGGGTGCCATTGAAACCAGCCGTTTTAACATCGGCAAATTTTTAAACGACAGTACGTTTGGCCTGGTTGATTTTAAAGGTAAGATAATAGGTACCGGCTTTAATATCGATAAATTAAAAACAACGGTTGAGGGAACAGTATCCTCTCTCGAGTATAATAAATACACGTATACCAATATTATTACCAATGGTACTTTCCAGAAAAAATATTTTACCGGCGAAGTAAAGATTGATGACCCCAATCTTGATTTTACCAGTTCGGTTGAAATAGATCTTTCGCAGGAATTGCCACGCTTCAATTTTTTAGGTGACCTGGTGCATTCTAATTTCAAGGCGTTGAACCTGATGAAAGATTCTATTGAGATAACAGGTTTATTGGATCTGAATTTTACCGGAACCACTATCGATAACTTTTTAGGAACGGCAAAATTCCTGAATGCCAATATCAAAAAAGGTTCAACCAAGATCAGTTTCGATTCATTGAATCTTTCATCCAGCTACGTAGATTCGGTGAAATCATTTCATATAGGAAGCAACGACCTCAGCGCAACCATACTCGGTAAATTCAGCATCATGGACCTGCCGGCAAGTTTCCAGGCATTTCTATCGCGCTATTATCCAACATATATAAAACAACCAAAGTCCACACCGGAAAACCAGGCATTTTCTTTTACATTAAATACCGGAAATATTGAGCCTTACCTGCAGTTGCTTGATAAAAATTTATACGGCTTCAATGATGCAAGCATCAAGGGCTCTGTTGATACACGCAATAGTCAACTGGCACTTACGGCAAGTATCCCAACCGGCAGGTATAACACGCTCAGTTTTACAGGAGTGGACCTCCAGGGAAAAGGAAACAGGGATACGTTATCAGTAACCGGGAATATCAACAGTATTCAGTTAAGCGATAGTTTGCGTTTCCCGAATACAAAACTCAATATCAAATCATACAATGATCATTCGGAAGTGGCGATCAAAACAAGTGCTGACAATACATTGAATGACGCTGATCTCTATCTCGACGTATATACTTTGGCAGATGGCGCGCGCATACAGTTCCGCCCCTCCTCTTTTGTATTGAATGAAAAGAAATGGAGTATTGAGAAAATGGGTGAGTTAACCTTACGCACCAACCTGGTGCAGGCACAGAATGTAAAATTCACGCAGGGTTTCCAGGAGATCTCTGTTGAAACGGTGCCTGCCGTGAATGCGGAACAAACAAATAATCTTGCAGTTAAATTAAAGAACGTGGTGCTCGGTGACCTCAGTTCACTTTTCTTTAAGGACCCGAGTTTGCAGGGCATCACAACAGGAACTGT
>JAQBNJ010000208.1 GCA_028288645.1 Sediminibacterium sp. | reverse complement strand
GGCTAAAGGAATTGTACAACTCATCGATTTCCTGGGTGTTAAAGACCGACATATTGTTCATCAAAATGGAAGCGGACAAAAAAGAGGCACTGTTTGTTGTAATAAAATTTTTCATAACCGGGTTTATTGCCCGGTACGTTTTTTTAATACCGGCCTCTGACTTAAAATACAGGGAAGTATCTCCTTTTTGAATGGAGTTAAATTGGTCATGATAAAGACCTTTCAATTCTTCATCATACACTGACAGAGCTCTATCTAGTTTTTCCAATTCCTTTTGATCCTTAAAGCAGGGAGCTTTTACGCTTATTGCCTTAAATGAGTCAGAGATCGAAACAAATGTCTTACCGCTACACAGGGCGAATTGTAATTTTGGTGCAAAAGGATATTCTACTAATGGTTTCCCGCGTTCATCAAGTAAGAAAAGAGTCAGCGTTGCTAATGTCGGTTGAACGGTTTCTCCTTTGATGACGAATTTTCCATTACTGACTTCGCCTTTAAAGGCCATTCCTTTGAGCTCGTACGGCTCAACCAAACCTATCCAGATTGTGGCGTCCTTTTTTATATCGGTTAGCGTGCCTTCGATAGAAAATGAAATTTTCTGAGCAGAAGAAATTAACACCAGGACAACTAACAGGCCTGTTATCAATGGCTTTTTCAGCAATAGTGTGTAGTTCATGGATCTGAGTTTTACAAATTAATAAGATAAGGAAATGCTTTATTCAAAATGAAATAGCAGATACAGAGTAAAACAATTGTAAGGAATAAACGGGATGATTATTTGAAGCTGATATGGCAGCTGAGGCAATTGATATCAAATACGGTATGCTTACCATTTACGTCACCTACATTACTGGTAAATTTTACAGAACCGGGACCGGCGAACGTAACGGGAGTCGATTCGCTTCCTGCACTGCCGCCGGGAACAATACCTTTTCGTATATCATCCGTAAGTTGTAAAGTTGAACCTGAACCGTTAACCGAAAGAGAATAATTTTTTAAATTGGAAACAGATAACTTCAGGGTAACCTGGGTGGATTTAATTTTCAGTATACCTGCGCCGGGCATTATATTTTTGACGACTATATCTGAAGATTCTTCCATATTAATAGCTTTATTCAATTCATTGATCCTGCATACGCCGAATTTCTGGGAGCCCGTCAATATTCCGATCTGGTCAATAATATACTCATCGCTCTGACTTGAAATAAGATTGACTTCTTCGGCCGAGTTAATTTGAACAGATGCGTAACGTGACTGGGCATTTAATCTGGTGATTTTTTTTATAAATAACTGTCCCCCTATAACATCAATCAAAGCCTCCTGGATTGTCTCGAAACTCGCGCGGGGATAGTAAGCTTTAAGCGATAATTTTTGTATTGATTTTGCTTTAAGTGTAGTGCCGCCGAAACTTGTAGTTATATCAGCTTCAACCAGGTCTTCCGCTATTGTTATACTTCCACTATAATAGAGCTTAAGGATTAATTTTTTGTTCTTAGGGATATATAAAGTAAGCTTTTCTTTTGGGAGGTTATCTGTATTGGCTTCAATTTTTTCGGGACTCCTGTAATATTTTTTCTCATCCTGGACCGAGTAGTCCGATAACCTCACCTTTTCAGTTGGAAAGTTGTCTGCCTGGTTTTCCGCTTTTTCGGAGCTCCTGTAATATTTCTTCTCATCTATAACTACGTAGTCCGATTGAGATGATGACCGGGGCTTATTTATTCTGAAATACTTCAGAGGCATAGAGACTGCAGCGATCATTTGTGTGGACCCGGACCGGATTGTGGTAAACCCCAGGTCGGAAAATGGTGCATCCGATAATTCCTTATACCAGCCCGGGTTGTACTGATAGACGATTTTTACATTAGCTCCTTCCCAGGGGACAATTTCAACATTCACATCCCGTTGTATATCTATATCAATAGCGGTTGTATTACCACTTGAAAACTCATCACTTACTGTTTTTACTTTCACCTCTTGTACGATTGCTTTGATACTGATGGTAAATAATAGTAAACCCAGTAAGATTACCCGTGTAATAATCGTTTTCATTTTTCTTTTTTTAGATAATACGGACATAATTTATTTGCGCATCCTGGTCAGCCTGTTTCAGTTTATTTGCTTTATTCACCTTTCCTATCTCGGCTCTTAGTCGTTTCAGTAAGCCAATCTTCTTTTGAAAATTCAATATCATCTCATCCAGGATATCCAGTGCATCAGCATTATCAACTGAAAGCCTTTTCTTTTCCCGTATGCTGTTTTCGTTTAATTCCAGAGAGCGGTATTCTTTGATAAATAAATCAAAATAGTCTGGTGTTACCCCATATACAGGGGTAGTGCTGATAATTGTTTTTTGATTTTCTATTACCCTGGTTAAGCTGCTTTCATACTGGAAGGTTAATTGCTCAATTGGCGCATTGACAGTTCGCTGTGGAGTTCTTTTGCCATTTGGTATTTTATATTGCCTTTTTTTTGTTATTGCTGCCAGGCCTTTCTTTATTTCAGTTGGTCCCTTCCTTTCCTTTCTATCCAATTTTACAATTAAAGGAACAGTCGTCCCGTTAGGTTGTTTCCTGAAAGTCCCTGCTAAAAAATAAACACCTGTTCCGATAAGTATAATTGCACAGGCAGCAGCCAGTTTTTTCAGCCCGATAAAAAATATTTTCCCTCTTCTTTTAAAAATGGCTCCGCTGATATTTTGCCAGACCTTCTCATCTGGTCCCTCGGGGCTGAGCTGATCATAATTTTCTAAAAGATATTTTCTGATTTGGTCTGTCATTTTTTTGTAAGCAACTGCTCTTTCAGTTGTTTTTTCGCCTTATGATACTGGCTTTTAGAAGTTGATTCAGTTATGCCGAGCATTTCAGCAATTTCCTTATGTGATAATCCTTCGACAGCAAAAAGATTAAATACCTGCCTGTACCCGTTGGGAAGGCTCTTTATTGCTTCATACACGGTTTCCAGCCTGATATGACTTAACCATTCCTCCTCTATACTATTGTCCGGCTCTTCATCGTGGGAAATTTCTTCCCAATGGAACTTCTGTTTTGAGTACTGGATGGAATTATTGATCACAATCTTCCTGAGCCAGCCTCCAAAAGTCCTGTCATCATTTAACTGCCCAAGTTTAGTAAAGGCTATGATAAACGCCTCCTGTAATACATCTTCAGCGTCATCCTTTCTGCCCAACATCCGCATACAGATACCAAACATCTGTTGACTATACAATTTGTAGATAAGCGCCATAGCCATTTGGCTACCGCTACGGGCTTCAGCAATTAACTCATCTCTGGTATGTATTTTCTCAGTCAAGCTGTTTATTATAAGAGACAGAAAAATGAAAAAGTTGCCTGGTGGGTAAAATTTATGCCAAATCCAGCTTTTTATTGCGCGTGTGTATGCTATAATCACCTTCCGAATTAAGGAAATACGGGCAATTGATGATACAACGGCTTTGTCCAAGAAAGTGTACTAGACATGGCTCAAAAGATTGATTTGTAAAGTAGCCGTAAACACCGACGCACCCTGCTCAACAGACAGCTCGTAGTTCGTAAAAAGCAATTCTAACTGGCGCCTCAGGTTAGACAGACCTATATTTTCTTTCACGGTATTCCCGCCGGTAACCTGTTCCGAAGAATTTTTCACGAGAAAAACAAGCTGCCGTTTATTAACCGAAAGATGCACATCTACAAAAGGTGCTCCTCTTGTTTCTGAAACACCATGTTTGAACGCGTTTTCAACCAGCGGTATCAGCAGCAATGGCGGAAGTGCCTGCTTCATATCTTCCACATCATAATTAAAATTGATCCGCAAAGAATCATCATAACGCAGTTTTTCAAGCTCGATGTAATCGGTGATGACCTTCAGCTCCTGTTGAATACTTATATAATCCCCACCGGTTTCGTACAACATAAAGCGGAGGATCTTGGAAAGACGTAAAATAGATTCCGGGGCGAGATCAGATTTATCCCTTGCCAAAGAATAAATATTATTCAACGTATTGAATAAAAAATGGGGGTTGGTTTGTGATTTGAGATAATTTAATTCAGCCTGTTGTTTTTCGATCCGCAGTTGCTGGGCGGCTCTCTTTAATTTGATGTGCTCATATATATGTTTGACCACAGCAAAAAACATGATCGATGACATGCTGTAAGACATTTGAGTGGCAATAACATGATCCACAGGCTCGGAAATCAAAAACGAAGTATAAACATGTAGCCCAATCCCTATTGCCCGCCACAGGTAAGCGCCCAAAGAGTACAAAAAGAAATATGGAACGAAAAGTATTAGTGACCAGCCAATTCTTTTCAGGCTTAGCCGGGGTAAAGTGTACTCAAACAAAAGATAATTGGAGAAAACAATGAAGATCATTCGCCAGGTACTATTCCAGGCTTTCGGAGAAAATATATCCGGGTAATTATAAAGATCGTTAAGCAGCCCGATCCCCAAAAATACCAGCCCAACCCATATATAAAAACTGAACCGCTTTATATCGAACAATGCTTTCATCCTGTTATTTGAAAAATAAATATCGGTAAACCATTTTTCCGTTTCAATTGATAGTCTACAGAAGCGGGTTCCTGGTATATGGAAAACCTTGAAATGCTGATTAGGACAAAAGAAAAGTCCTGTCGTGTAATTCAGCCGGTAGCATTTAATGTTCTCACTCATTTTATAGAATGATTCAAACCGGTTGTTTGTATACCATTCCCTGCTCTTTGTTGACGCGGCACACAACGCATTCTTACAATTGAATACAATTGTATAAGAATATACTTTTTACTGATAAAATCAATTTTTAATACCTACAATAAAATAAAACGACTACTATGAAACAGATCATTCTTTCTATCGTGGTGACGCTAACCGTAATAGTTGTAACAGCCCAAACGGAGATGGCGCAACGCACTGCGTATTACGAGGCTGCGGGCTGGAAAACCAAACTGGTAGATAATCCGCAACAGGTAACAATTCCGG
>JAQBNJ010000191.1 GCA_028288645.1 Sediminibacterium sp. | reverse complement strand
ATTCACTACGCATACGCCGGAAGAAGCGGGTAATGAAAAACATGATATTTATCTCTGTCATAAAATGAGTTATTTCTGCGGGCTGAGTATTGATGAAGTACGCAAACTCACAGGCATTAAAGACGACCAGTTTAATCACTCATTAGCAGCACTTCGTTTTGCAAGAAAAGCAAACGGTGTATCTGCATTACACGGTGTGGTGAGCAGGGAAATGTGGAAGCACTATGAAGGCATCTGTCCTATCACTTCCATTACCAATGCACAGAACTGGCGCTACTGGGCCGATAAACAGATGTATCGTTTCATGGAAGAAGGAAACGACTATGCATTTGACGACAGGAAAAAACATTTAAAGAAGCGTGCATTTGAAATTGTTGCGGACCAGACAGGAAAGATCTTTGATCCAAATGTACTTACCATCGTTTGGGCTCGCCGTTTTGCAGGATACAAACGTGCAAGCATGTTAACGTACGATATGGAACGTTTTGAAAAAATGTTGAGCAACACGCAATATCCTGTTCAGATCATTTGGGCTGGTAAGCCTTACCCGGTAGATCACCCGGCTATTTCGGAATTTAATACCCTCGTGCACTTAAGCAAGAATTATAAAAATGTTTCTGTGTTGATCGGGCATGAACTTGCCTTGAGCAAACGCATCAAGCAGGCAGCCGATGTATGGCTGAATAATCCACGCGTACCACGCGAGGCGTCCGGTACCAGCGGAATGACCGCAGCCATGAACGGCGCCGTTAACTTCTCGACCGATGACGGATGGATACCTGAATTTGTGAACCATGGCAACAATGGTTTCGTGGTGCCTAAAGCAGACTATGCGCACATGACCGTTCACGAACAGGATGAATATGACCTAAACAAATCCTACGAAATATTAGAGCAGCAGATCCTCCCGTTATACTATGAAAACTTTGATACCTGGAGACAGATACAAAAAAATGGTATGCGCGATGTAAGGTTTCAGTTCGATAGTAATAGGATGGCGCATGAGTATTATGAGATCATGTATAAATCATAAATAAATCATCATATTAGATTTCAAAAAAATCCCCGCACATGCGGGGATTTTTTGTGGAATGTCCCGCCTCTTGCATCATATAGATATGACCAAAACCAGTTTTCCTATCATACTATTTAGTCCTATTGTAATAGGTATCGTAAACCTCTCTATACTGGCTTTTGCATTGAGTGACATCGAATACCTTTTTTTAAAACGGGATAATGTATTTAAGATCAACCTCCCTTCAGAAAAAAAGAACGCGCTATTTAATGGCAGAAAACTTCTCAGACTAAACAAAAACAAGAAGTTTGTATCATTTATCGTTACCGGTGATGATTGGAAAAAGGATGATCCGAAAATAAATACGATCAGGACTACAGCTTTGCAAATGAAATATTCCTGCGATCGCAGCATGGTCATACGAATTCATTTCATGAATGATGTTGAGTATGGTCAGGTGATGAGGATGTTTAATATGACGGTCATAGACCAACACAGGCGTTGGATGCTTCTGGATAACGACATGTATATTTTTCCGCCGGGTGAAAATGAATGTAACGAAAAGGAGCCTGAATATCTTGTAATCGGCACTCCGATACTACTTTGATACATTTTACTCGATACCTGAGTATCTTTACATCTTGAACGATATTTTATGCCTCACAAAATAGCAGTAGCCATTTCCGGCGCCAGCGGCTCAGTATACGCAAAAGTGTTGCTGGACAAACTCGTGCTATTAAAAGACCAATACGATGAAGTAAGCATCGTCATGAGCAATAACGCCAAAGAGATTTGGCAAACAGAACTCGGCAACCAGGATTACAACAATTACCCTTTCCGCTATTTTGATAAATTCGATTTCTCCGCTCCTTTTGCTTCCGGCTCTGCCAAATACAATGTAATGATCATTGCGCCCTGCAGCATGGGCACATTGGGAAGAATTGCGCATGGAGTTAGTGATGATCTTGTTACCCGCGCTGCTGATGTGATACTGAAAGAAAGGAGAAAACTAATCCTGATGGTAAGGGATACCCCTTACAGCCTCATCCATATTAAGAACATGGAACTTGTTACATTGGCGGGTGGAATTATTTGCCCTGCTACTCCTTCGTTTTATAGTTTGCCCAAGACGATTGAAGAAGTTGCGGCCACGGTGGTGGATAGAGTGCTTGATCTTGCGGGGATTGATGTAAACACTTTTCGCTGGGGGAAGAAAGAATATTAGGGACACGAATTTACGCGACACAAATTTTGTATAACACGAATTTTAAACGAATTACACGAATTAGTGAGTATCTTTCCAAAAGCGAAGCTGCTGGAACGTATTCAGTAAACACTTTTCGGTGGGGGAAGAATGAGTATTAGGAACCCGATTTTACGTGACACAAATTTTGTATAACACGAATTTTAAACGAATTACACGAATTAGTGAGCATCTTTCCAAAAGCAAAGCTGCTGGAACGTACTCAGCGGTCTTGTCCATCAATTCGTGTAATTCGTTTAAAATTCGTGTTCGGAAAATTCGTGTCCTAAAAATTTAAAAGCCCCGCTTTCGCGAGGCTTTCTATCTTACTGTACTTACTTTATACTTCCTTCGCTTCCGTTGTCCCTTCTTCTATCTTAGGACGGAAACTGAAAATGATCTTTCCGGATTCCTTATCAAGGTCGGCGACTAACAGGTCGCCCATTTTGACATTGAAATTCAGGATCTCTTCTGCCAATGGATCTTCGAGATATTTCTGGATAGCACGGTGTAGCGGCCTTGCACCAAACTGTACATCATATCCTTTCTCAGCGATAAAATCTTTTGCATCAGGTGTTAACTCAAGCGAGAACCCTAAATTCTGCAAACGCTTGGAAACACCTTTCATCAGGATATCAATGATGTTGAAGATATTTTCCCTACTGAGTGCATTGAACACCACCACATCGTCGATCCTGTTCAGGAACTCAGGTGAGAAAGTACGCTTCAATGCTTTCTCGATCACCGCTTTGTTGTTATCTTCCGAATTCTGCATACGTGTTGCGGTTGCAAAACCTACTCCATCACCAAACTCTTTCAACTGACGCACGCCAATATTGGAGGTCATAATGATCATGGTGTTTTTGAAATCAACTTTACGTCCTAGTCCATCTGTTAACTGTCCATCGTCCAGTACCTGCAATAAAATATTGTAAATATCCGGGTGGGCTTTTTCGATCTCATCCAGGAGGATCACACAATAAGGTTTGCGGCGTACTTTTCAGTAAGCTGTCCGCCTTCTTCATATCCTACATAGCCGGGAGGTGCACCGATCAGCCTGCTCACGGTAAATTTCTCCATGTATTCGCTCATATCGATCCTGATCAAAGAATCTTCTGAGTCGAACATATACCTCGCCAGGGCACGCGCCATTTCTGTTTTACCAACACCCGTTGGGCCTAAGAAAATAAAGCTCCCAATAGGTTTCTTCGGATCCTTCAATCCCACACGATTACGCTGAATAGCTTTGACTACTTTCTGGATGGCTTCATCCTGTCCAACCACCATGTCCTTCATATCATCGGCCATCCTGCGTAGTTTCTCTGTTTCGGCCTGTACCATGCGTTTCACAGGTATGCCGGTCATCATGCTCACTACTTCAGCAATATTTTCTTCAGTGATCGGGTAACGTTTGTGTTTGCTCTCTTCTTCCCACTGGTTCTTTGCTTTTTCAAGTTCTTCACCCAAACGTTTTTCCGTATCACGCAGTGAAGCAGCTTCTTCAAAGCGCTGACTCTTCACTACTTTATTTTTTTCGTTCTTAACGTCTTCTATTTTCTTTTCGAGCTCCACGATGTCCTGCGGCACATTGATGTTCTTCAAATGCACACGTGCACCTACCTCATCCAATACATCGATCGCTTTATCGGGCAACAACCTGTCGGTCATATAACGGTCGCTTAATTTCACGCACGCGTCAATAGCATCATCACCATAAGTCACATTATGGAAATCTTCGTATTTGGATTTGATATTGGTCAGGATCAAAATCGTTTCTTCCACACTCGGCGGCTCGATCAATACTTTCTGGAAACGACGGTCCAATGCACCATCCTTCTCTATGTACATGCGATACTCATCCAATGTAGAGGCACCGATACATTGCAGTTCTCCCCTCGCCAAAGCTGGTTTGAAAATATTGGATGCATCGAGTGAACCACTTGCGCCACCTGCGCCAACAATAGTATGTATCTCATCAATGAACAATATCACATCACGGTTCTTTTCCAGTTCGTTCATGATGGCTTTCATCCTTTCTTCAAACTGTCCACGGTATTTGGTACCAGCTACAAGAGCTGCCAGGTCAAGAGAGATCACACGTTTGTCAAACAATACGCGGCTCACTTTTCTCTGAACGATGCGTAAGGCAAGACCTTCTACAATGGCAGTCTTACCCACTCCCGGTTCACCAATTAAAATAGGATTGTTCTTTTTACGGCGGCTCAGGATCTGGCTCACACGTTCTATTTCTTCTTCACGGCCAATGATCGGATCAAGCGTACCTGATTCAGCCAGTTTAGTTATATCGCGGCCGAAGTTATCAAGTACCGGTGTTTTACTTTTGGCTGCACCGGCTTGCTTACCGGCTCTTTGCTGCTGATAGCCTGCACCGCGTTTTTCTTCATCGAATTCATCGTTGTCATCATCTGTGAATTCACTGCGCGGAGGTGGCGGGTTGGTGGTGCCAACCATACCGAGTTCGTTGCGGAAAAGATCGTAGTCCACATCAAATTGATTCAGGATCTGTGTAGCGATATTTTCTTTGTTCTTGAGGATACTCAACATCAAATGTTCTGTTTCCACCAATGGGCTCTTGAGCGCCTTCGCTTCCAGTACGGTTACGCGGATCACTTTCTCTGCCTGCTTGGTCAACGGAAGACTGTTGATATTGGCTATATTTTTACCCGTTTTATCTTTTACGGCGAGTTCTACTTCTTTCCGTAATTCATATAGGTCAACATTGAGTTGCTTTAATACCTTAATGGCCGTATTGTCCCCATCGCGGATCAAACCCAACAATAAATGTTCTGTTCCTATAAAATCATTACCCAACCTCAGCGCTTCTTCCCTGCTGAAGGATATGATCTCTATTACCTGTGCTGAAAAATTATTATCCATGGCCTAATTTGGATTTATACAATTATAACGAATATTTTTGACTGAAGTTGTATGGCAGTTATGCACAACTGTTAATCTTAGCGTCAGCTTTTAGCCGTTAGCTTTTAGGAGTTAGCAAAAACTATTTCCTGGCTAACTCCTGACAGCTAAAACCTAACAGCTTATTTAAGTTACCAAACAAAATCATACCAATGGAAGTCAAAATTGATACCAAAGAGAAATTTACTGTTGTAACACCAATTCAACCGGAACTCTCTGCCAATATAGCAGCAATAATCGCCAAAAACTGCGATGAGCAACTGCAAAAACAGGTAAAAAATGTGGTTTTGAACATGGCAAACGTGTCAAATATTGATGAACCGGCCAGCGATACAATTTCTGAGCTGCAACAAAAATTCTATGAATTCGGTGCCTCTTTTGTGATCTGCTGTTTGCAACCGTCTGTGGAAGAATTCTTTGAGAAAACAGAACTGCTTGAACTACTGAATATTACACCTACAGAAAGTGAAGCATGGGATATTGTTCAGATGGAAGAAATTGAACGCGAGTTATTGGATGGGGATGATATGGAGTTTGATAAAAACGCATAACCTCGAATGGAAGCGCTGAAAGATCATTACCAGGTATTGTATGTCTCGCCGACCGCAACAACGGAAGAGATCAAAAAAGCATTCAGGAGACTGGCATTGAAATATCATCCTGATAAGAATAATAACAGCGGCGACACCACAGAAAGATTTACCACGATAAAGGAGGCCTACCAGGTTTTATCCGACCCAAAGAAAAGGTCCGCTTACAATTACCGGCGATACCTGCTGAATCCCCTGCGTGCAAACAAACCACAGGCCTATACTGCTGACGATGTTCTTCAACTAAGCAATAAGTTAACGAGGGAAATAAGTTTGATAGACCCTTACCGGCTCGATCGCGATCTATTATATTTCCAGGTAATGGAAATTTTATCCGATCATCATC
>JAQBNJ010000183.1 GCA_028288645.1 Sediminibacterium sp. | reverse complement strand
TGCCTTTTAAAGGAACACCTTCTACCACTACATTTCGGATAGTTCTTTCAACGGCAACAATTTTGTTCCAGTTATAAACGTACTGGGAATAATAATTGCTTAATACTTCCTGTCCGTATTCCAGACGTCTTGCAAATTGTTCCTTTGTAAAACTTTCGCGGTGACGGTGCATGTACCATTCAAAATCCATAATGAATTCTGCCTTTTCAGGAAAGCGTTCTGCCTGCTGCATTTTTTCAAACAATCTTTGCAATGCATGGTGAACAGCAGAACCGAATTCCGCAGCTTCTGATTTTCCTGAAGGCACCCTCACCAAATTTTGAAAATAAAACTGTAACGGGCATTTGAGATAGTTGCTCAATGCCGTAACATTCATCACGAATTTATCGAGCAGTTGCATTATGAAATCAGCTTCGCTCTTTTCTATTTCAGGGGCCTGCACAACCGTAAATTGTATCAGCGCAAATTCGCTCAGGATTTCTGTAGGTATCGTTACCTTTTCAACGGGTAGTGCGTGTATATCCTGTATCTCGGCAATAAACATAGATGGCTCGAGTTCCTTGCCATCATTTTTAAAACGGCTGTACGAAATATGTAAATGTTGCTTTGCACGTGTTAGCGCTACATAAAACAGGCGGCGTAGTTCTTCTTCGTCTCTTTGTTTGGGTTGAGAGGAGAACATAGTATCAGGAAAACTGTAGCCGCCACCGGGTTTTCTTTTCTTTTCCCAGTTGGATGCATTGCAGCCTGCTAAAAAAACGTGTTCAAATTCAAGACCTTTTGAACCATGTACGGTTAAGAGGTTCACGCCTTTGTCGCTGCCGCTTACCTGTACCAATGGCAGCGGGATCGCTTCTTTTTCCATCAGCATGAAAATATTTACTAACTGCTCCAGGTTAAGTTTTGTATTGCGGCGTGCTTCCTCTTTCACAAAATCGAAGAGAGCAGTTAATACCTGGAAATGCCGATGTTTATCAGGGCTTTGCATTACCCAGTTCAACACACCCGTTTCGCGGATGCAGTTCTCAAATAAATTTACCAATGTAACATTCGATACATCTGATATCAACCTTTCGATCGCTTGTGCGGCAGCTTTCATTCCTGCGGGTAGTGCTGGACTGAAAAGATCAGCGGGGGGTGTATTTATTTTCTCGCTTAATAATTTTCGGAGCGATGTTTTGTTCTCACCAAATCTTCTGTCTGCAACAGCCGTACTTAGTTTCGCAATTTCAATCGGGGGAATGTTGAACCAATCAAAGTGAAGAATCTCGAATAACATTTCATCGCCCCCACCAGGCACATCATGTTCTGCTGCGAGATACTCCAGCAAAAGAATGAGTTTTTGTGCTAACGGTATTTGCAGGATATCCAGGTTGCGTTTGCTGAAAACAGGAATATTTCTCTGCGCAAAATATTGTGTAAGCTCTTCGCCGTATTTATTTTCCTTATAGATGATCCCGATAGACCCGGGCGGAACACCCTGCTGTAAAAGCTTCTCCGTCTCCAATGTGATATCGATCATTTCCTCCCGCTGTGTTTCGCATTCCTTCAGCAGCGGTTTGTTGGTTGATTGATTAATCAATTTATTGGCTGAAGCCAGTGTTTTTGTCAAGCCATCTATCTTGTTGATCAGGCGCTCGTCATTCCGGTCGATCAAAGTTTTTGAAACATCAAGTATCGGTTGTGTAGAGCGATAATTATTGTTTAGAACAATGGTGAGCAGATCTTTTTGATAATTGTTTGCAAAGTCCAGCATATTCTCCACGTTCGCTCCCTGGAAACGGTAGATACTCTGGTCATCATCGCCTACCACAAATACATTGGGTTGTTCCCAGTAATTGATCAGCAGTTCTACCAGTTTATTTTGTGTACCGCTGGTATCCTGGTATTCATCAACCAAAATGTATAAGAATTTTTCCTGGTAGCGCGAGAGTAAAGGTTTGTTCTCTTCAAAAGCTTTGATCACCCAATTGATCATATCATCAAAATCGTAGCGGTTGCGGTTACGCATGAGTTTTTGAAAACGTTCGAATTCATTTACAGCCGCGCGCAGCTTTTCCATTTTTTCTCTTGCTTCCTCTATCTTGTTCTCTTTCAGGTCGCCGGCTTTGAATTGTTTGTAGGCGCGTTTGTAAACAAACTCTTCGCGGTTCAATATATCCGCAAGGTATTCTTCAATTTTCTGGTTGATGAATTCAGGCGCCCATCCTTCCCGTTTCATGGAACTGAATAATTGCTGCAGGTTCTTTATCTCAAAATACACATCGCCGCGGTAACGTTTCAGCGGATGGTTCTTGGGAAACGTATCGATCAGTTGTTTGAACAGGTCTATTTTTTCGAGTTCAGAAATAGGATCAAGCACGGTCTTTTCAAAGAGCGATAGATTTTCCTGTATGATATCATTACAAAAAGCGTGAAAAGTATAAATGTTCACTTTATATGCGTCTGGTCCAATAAAACCAAGCAAACGTTTACGCATGGCTACGGCGCCGGCATCGGTGTAGGTGAGGCAAAGAATGTTTTCGGGCTGTGTATCCGTATCCAGTAAGATCTTTCCAATGCGCGCGCCAAGTATCTGCGTTTTGCCGGTACCGGGTCCTGCGATCACCATCACCGGCCCTTCTATCGTATCAACGGCACGTTTTTGTTGCTCATTGAGGTCGTTGTAGATCTTTTCGAATTGTTCTTTTTGTTGCGGAGTGTTGGGCATTGGGTAAAGATAATCTGAATTAAACTTTATTAATTAATTGCAGTTCTTTGTAGCCTGTCTAAGATAAATTCTTTTGGAGAAGTTCAATACATTCCGATTCATTAAATCAGGGTATGGAGAGTAATAGCCGGAGGCTGTTGGATAGCAGTCACTCGGCAGAGCCGAGCGACTGCCTAACTATTTTATCTCCGTCATCGGGCTCACATTATTATCCCGATCAATCGCCACCACAAAAATCCGTTTGTCTTTTGTATCAGGAATTTTACTGAGATCGATTGTTGCTACTTTATCGGCCACTATTACCTGCACCAATTGCCCGAGAGCGAATATGGCATCTGTATTCAGCGTTAAAGTGAGAACGCCAAAACCCTTGATCTTCTTTTCTCCTTTGTACACAAGCTTCACCATATTGTTGGCCTGCTTTTCTATTAAGGGTTGTGCCGGCGTTGCATTATCGATCCATGGCATAGGAGGAACCAGTGCGGGATAACGGTAATAATTATTACGCAGGCTATCGCTCCAGCCATTCGGGTTTTTTTCGAAAGTTTTGCTGCTGAAATAAACACTTCCTTGCGTGGTGAGGTAACTTCTTAATTTCTGGATCTCATCAGGAATTTCTTTCGGGCTCTTCCAGGCGGCATTGCTTCCTGCACGGTAAATGCCGTGGCCTATGTATAGATGTTTGCCGTAGCTATGTTTGTTCCACCAGTCGAGCAATACATCATAGTCGCAAAGATTGTGTCCGCGTTCCCAATACAGTTGCGGTACTACGTAATCGATCCAGCCTTTTTGCAGCCATAAAAGAATATCGGCATAGAGATCGTCGTAATTTGTTTGTCCGGCTCTTGTATCGCTGCCCATGGCATCCTGGCTCTTGTTGCGCCAAACGCCAAAAGGACTAATGCCGAATTTGATATGCGGGTTTACCTTCCTTACAATATCGTGGATGAGGAGTATGATGCTGTCGCAGTTGCTTCTGCGCCAGTCTTCTTTATTCATGCCGTTGCCATACTTCAGGTAATCTTTCTGATCGGGAAATTCTTTGCCGGTAATACGGTAAGGATAAAAATAATCATCCATGTGAATACCATCGAGGTCATAACGTGTTACAAGGTCTCTCACAACATCAGCCGTATGTTTTCTTACTTCAGGTAAACCGGGGTTGAAATATTTTTTATCTCCATAGATCAAAAACCATTCGGGATGTGTTTTGGTGAGGTGATTGGGGGCGATGGATGATCTTAACAAATTGAACACGGCCCTGTAAGGATTGAGCCAGGCATGAAACTCCATTCCTCTTTTATGCGTTTCGGTGATCATGAATTCCAGCGGGTCGTAATAGGGCTCCGGTGCCAGGCCCTGTTTGCCGGTAAGGTATTCGCTCCATGGTTCGAATTTGGAAGGATATAAAGCATCCGCTGCGGGCCTAACCTGTACCACTACCGCATTCATCCCGTTGCGCTGGTGCATGTCCAGCAGGTTGATGTATTCAGCTTTCTGTTCAGCAACAGAAAGATTCTTGCTGCTGGGCCAGTCAATATTTTCAACCGTTGCCACCCATACCGCGCGGAACTCGTAATTGGGTACCACCACCTGGGCTTCTGTTCTTTGAAAAACAGTACAGGTCAATAAAAGAATAACGAAACGTAATTTATTCATGGCGCAAAGATAAACCTTTGGAATATTGAATGTTGAACAAGGAATGTTGAATGATGATCGGAGCGCCTGCTTCTATATTCAACATTCCTTGTTCAGTGTTCAATATTCATTCCATTCATTCCCTCTCCCTCATCTTGTCTAATAAACTGTTAAGGGCTTTAGCCTCTTCAGGGCTAAGTGATTGGAGGATATTATCTAACTCCGCATTTTTGCGGTCGAGTTTTTCAAGCAGGGACAATCCTTTTTTTGAGATGACGATATCTACCAGGCGCTTGTCTGCGGGACAAACTTTTTTCTCAACCACGCCTTTTTTTTGCAAACGTTCAACAATACGGCTCGTATCGCTCATTTTATCGAGCATCCGCTCGCGGATCTGCAGGGTGCTCATGGGCATTTTACTGCCACGCAGTATTCGCAGGATATTATATTGTTGCGGGGTAATGTCTTCGGCATCCAGGATAGCCTTGATCCTTTCATTGAGCCAGCCGGCAGAGAAAATAAGGTTCACAGCTGCTTTCTGGTATTCGTTCCGGAAGGTTTGTTGCTGGATATCTTTTTCTATGCCCATTGCGAGGTTTGGGGTTTGTTGTTTGTGGTTTGGAGTTTTGGGTTCCGCATTGTTGAAGATATCTAAAATTTGCAACGAACCACAAACCCCAAACAACAAACCCCAAACCGACTCAACTTTCCCAAACAGAAAGCCCCTCACTGCAATTTGCGCAGATGTCTATGTTTTTGCGGCTGGTGAGGAGTTCGCGGCGGAACTGTTTGTAGTTATCGTTGTGCCAGGTCTCTTTAAAACTTTGTGTTTTCAGGTTGCCTAACTGGTGTGTGGCATCTTTATCAAAACAGCAGGGTACCACCAGCCCATCCCAGGTAATTACGTTGGAGTGCCAGAGTTTCCAGCAATGATTGCTCAGGCCGCTTTTTATTTTCACATTGCCCAACGCATCTTTTTTGTAACGGCTGTATTTATTGTTTAGCGGGATCAGTTGGTGTGGGTCATTCTCATAATCATATACCTGTGCTGTTTTAAAACGCACCTGGTCAACACCGATCTCTTTGCCCAGTTTTTTCACTTCTTCTATCTGGTGCTCATTCGGTTTTACAACCAGGAACTGGAAAAAGATAAAAGGAGTCCTGCTTTTCAGTTCTTTTTTCCATTTCACAATATTTCTTGCCCCTTCCAATACTTTATCCAGCTTGCCGCCGATACGGTATTGCTGGTAAACATCCTGCGTGGTGCCGTCAATAGAAATGATCAGCCGATCGAGCCCGCTTTCCACAGTTTGCCTGGCTTTTTCATCGGTGAGATAATGCGCATTGGTTGAGGTGGCCGTGTAAATGCCTTTATCATGCGCATATTTTACCATATTCAGGAACTCAGGATTGAGATAGGGCTCACCCTGGAAATAAAAAATAAGATAGAGCAATTCCTTATGAATGTCATCGATCGTTTGTTTGAAGAAACTATTTTCCAGCATACCCGTAGGCCTTGTGAATGCACGTAACCCGCTTGGGCATTCCGGGCAACGAAGATTACAGGAAGTGGTCGGTTCGAAGGAGATGGAAACAGGCAGGCCCCACTGAACAGGTTTCCCGGTCAGCTTGGTCAGCTGGAAGCTGCTGTACACCTTAGCAGCGTTCCATAACCTGCGTGGGCGCAGCTTGGTTAAAAAATTAATACTATCGTTCCAGTTGAAGTAGGACATGAGTGTAAAAATACGTTGGAATTGGGAGAATGACCATCGGCCATAGTCAATAGTCCATGGCAGTGATAATCAGACCATGGTCCATGGACTATTAACTATTGACATGACTCCACAAACTGTGGAAATAACTGTGGACGATTATCCCCAAAAACATCAATTGGTTTAACATTTTATTGGTAAACTATGGACACCTTTTTGCATCTTATATATAGTTCTTTGCTTCGAGACAACGCAAATACATGATTCTGTATCTTTTAGAAAGGATTAACAGAAAATAAGAAACTAGTGGCATATCATTTGCGTTAATAGAAGTAGAAAGCGTGAATATTTAAAAACAGATTAGTCTAAATTTTTCTCATAAGCAGTTAGTTTTGGTTGCGGTCCCGATTTCCATCGGGACCAATTTTTTTTTTAACCCTCCCTAAAAATTTCCAACGGCTGGCCAGGTAAGCCAGAAGGCTGCCGGTGCTGTCGGCCAAAATATCCGCTATTTCGAATGAGCGGTTGGGGATCCAGTATTTCTGAACAAACTCCATGATCGTTCCATA
>JAQBNJ010000181.1 GCA_028288645.1 Sediminibacterium sp. | reverse complement strand
TAGGAACAATTGGTAGGTAGCAATTCAAATAAAATGATTGATTACGTTCCATAGGAACGTTTGGTGCCGGCTTCTGGCACGCAACGTTCCTACGGAACAGAGACCTTAACTTAATGACATTGAGCTTTAGCCATCATATTATTTCAGCATAAACGAATCGCCACCGGTTATCTTCCAGTTATTATCAAAATAGCCAGCCATTTTTATTCCTTCACTCCCTTTCGCGAGCATTTCAAGGCTGAATATCATATAATCTGCAAACCCACTTCCACCTGCAAAATATTGATTACCCAGTGTAGCACGCATACCTACCAACCCGGTTCCTCCAATAACACCAACCGAATTAACCAGCGACTGTTTGATGGGCCTCAAAATATTAATTAGCCAAAGTAAGTTCTTGCGGGTAGATCGCCCTAAAAAACAGTACATTTCAGTACATTTTTACGCTTAGTCATGACACCCATACTGCCTGCTATTTTAGATAGAAAGATCGTAGCTATTATCCGCGGCGCGGAACATGGGGATGTAATCGGGATCGTGAACGCATTATATAAGGGTGGTGTAACGCTCGTAGAAGTCACTATGAACTCAAAGCACCCATTGGAATCCATTGCGCTGATCAGGAAAGAAATGGAAAATAAAATATTCGTCGGCGCCGGTACTGTGTTGGATAAACATATGGCAAAAGCAGCCATAGAAGCGGGCGCGCAATTTATTATATCTCCATCCCTGGATATTGAAACGATCAAAACAACAAAAGATCTCGGAGCAGTTAGTATTCCAGGGGCATTTACGCCTACAGAAATTGTAACCGCATTCAATAACGGTGCAGATATCATTAAAGTTTTTCCGGCTTCTATCGGCGTACAATATTTTGCAGACCTGCGCGGGCCATTGCCACATATTCCTTTAATGCCAACAGGTGGCGTCAATCTTGAGAACATCGCTTCATTCAAAAAAGCAGGCGCGGTTGCATTTGGCATTGGCAGTGCGTTGGTAAATACCAAAGAGAGAGTAACAGAAGAATACTTATTGCAACTAACAACACTCGCAGAAAAATTTGTAACGGCGATCTGTCATCAACCTTAACAGGAAAAGCGGCGACAGTAAAAACTGCTGTAGGTGAAATGATTGAGGGCTTGATGGGAAAGAGCCCCATCAAGATCGCTGGAACAAGCGTAGCAGAATGGTAAATAATTTTTAAACCTATGCATTGAAAACAATTCCAGCTAAACCTACTAAAATACGTTTCCGGATTCTCGCACTTGTATTTATAAGTGTTGTGATCAATTACATGGATCGCAGTAATATTTCAGTAGCAGCTTCTGCCATTACAGAAGACCTTCATTTAACATCGGTGCAATTGGGTTTGATCTTTTCTGTATTTGGCTGGACCTATGCAGCCTTGCAAATTCCAGGTGGAATTTTGGTGGATAGATTCGGGCCCCGGGTTTTATATACTTTCACTTTGATCACCTGGTCGCTTGCCACCGTATTACAGGGATTGGTAAAAGGTTTTGCCGCGCTTTTTGGATTGCGCCTGCTGCTGGGTGCGTTTGAAGCACCCGCTTATCCTACCAATAACCGGATCGTAACCAACTGGTTTCCGGATAATGAACGGGCATCAGCAATAGCCGTGTATACTTCAGGACAATTTTTAGGACTCGCATTTCTAACACCGGCGCTTGTCAGTTTTCAATATTATGCAGGCTGGCAGGGTTTGTTTATTACAACAGGATTGATAGGAATTGTATGGGGTATTGCCTGGTATTTTTTGTATCGAGATCCTTCAGCTCATCGAAGTGTGAACGAAATGGAACTGGCGCATATCGAAAAAGGCGGTGGCAAAATAAACACAGGTGCTGTAGATAGTAATGCCAAACAAAGTTTTCAATGGAGTGACCTGAAAGAAGTTTTGTCTCATAAAAAACTTTGGGGTATTTATATCGGGCAGTTTGCTGTTAATTCAACATTATGGTTCTTTCTCACCTGGTTCCCTACTTATCTTGTAAAATACCGTGGGCTGGATTTTATTAAATCGGGGTTTTTAGCTTCTGTTCCATTTCTCGCAGCGTTTGCCGGGTTGTTGTTATCAGGATTTCTTTCTGATGGATTATTAAAGAGAGGTGTATCGATCGGCATCGCAAGAAAATTGCCGGTGATCATTGGACTGATCCTTTCCATGTCTATCGTTGGCGCCAATTATGTGGACAGCCCCATGTTGATCATTTTATTTATGAGCATTGCTTTCTTTGGCAATGGCTTTGCTTCGATCACATGGGTATTTGTTTCTGCGCTGGCACCAAAACACCTGATCGGGTTAACAGGCGGGGTATTTAATTTTATGGGCGGGCTCGCATTGGTGATACCTATTTTGATCGGGCTATTGGTGCATGATGGAAATTTTACACCTGCGCTTATATTGATAGGCTCGATCGCTTTTATCGGCGCCTGTTCGTATATTTTTTTGGTAGGCAAAGTTGAGAACATTGAAATAACACGGACTTCTTAAACAGAAAAAATGAAAAGATTTCTAAGTTGCGATTGGGGTACCACAACTTTTCGTTTAAGATTGGTTGATGCAGTTGACTGTACCGTTATTGCCGAAGAGAAAAATCAGCAAGGCATCGCTGATACTCATGCTGCATGGAAACAAAGGAATACAGGTATTGAAACGAGGCCGGCTTTTTATTTATCTATTATTGATGATGCGATCAAAAAAATAGAAAGTAGACTGAACATATCACTGGTTGACATCCCGCTTGTAATTTCGGGGATGGCTTCGGCAAATATCGGAATGATAGAATTGCTCTATGCCACGCTCCCGTTTTCTATCGATGGTTCCGGGCTTGTTGTACATAACCTGCCAGCCACCAAAGATTTTCCGCATAATAGTTTTATCATTTCAGGCGCAAGAGATAAAGAAGATGTAATGCGCGGTGAAGAAACCCAACTGATCGGCATTGCAGCTATTATCTCGCGGGATAAACAATTATTCATTTTTCCCGGTACACATTCAAAACATATTACCGTTGAAAACAAACGGGCAATTGCGGTTAAAACTTATATGACCGGAGAATTCTTTAAATTGCTTTCGAAAAAAAGTGTGCTGGCACTCTCTATCGAAGAAGGGAATGATCTTGAAGAGCCATTGCATAAACAGGCTTTTGAAAAAGGCGTTAAGGATAGCCTGTTATCTGATCTTTTACATCATTCATTTCTTGTCCGTACAAATGACCTATTTCATTCATGTGCAAAACAGGAAAATTATTATTATCTCAGCGGGTTATTGATAGGAGCTGAACTAAACAAATTGATTGGAGCCGATTTTGAGCACATTACAGTAGTTGCCAATAAAACATTATCCCGTTCTTATCACTTAGCGCTTACAACATTGGATATAAAAAACGTATCATTCGCTAATGTGGATGAAGCAATAGTTAAAGGCCAACAGATAATACTTACTGGTAAGAGATTTCAATAAAAGAAAAACGAAGAGAATAAGCGTCGCCGAAATCCGGGGTCACTTTTTTCCTTCGTTTCTCTTTTGTTGAAAAAGGAAATGGAAGTTTATAAAAATCCAGTCGGCATTACCTGCCTGAATCTTTGCGCAATTTCTCACGCAAAGATTAAAGGCAAGGTTTTGTTTAAGCAGGCAGCCGAAAATATTTATCCTCTTCCTTTTATTAACTGTACAAGTTTACGCTTGGTTCCCTGTATCAATTCAACATAGTAAGTACCGCTGCTATAGTTATGCCCGATCTGTATCGTGCTGTTGGCACCTATCTTTGATTTCGCATCTACCACCCTGCCCCTTCCATCCATCACACGCATGTTAACCGGTGTTTGGTATTTGCTTTCCAGTTTCAGTGTGAAGAAAGTTGTGCTTGGATTTGGCATTACCGTTACTTTCAGTTCTTCTTCAGTGCTGACCGTTGTTTGTATTTTTTCTGCTACGGACTGTATCACCGGAGTTACTGAGTTAACGATAGTAAGCGGCGCTGCACTGCAATCATAGCTGTTCCAGATCACGGTGTTGCCTTTGCTCTCTACTTCTTCTGCGATGAACAGACCGGTCATGTATACATCATCATT
>JAQBNJ010000142.1 GCA_028288645.1 Sediminibacterium sp. | reverse complement strand
GAATAAACCAGTTATTGTGGCCGTACTCGATTCGGGCATAGATACCACACACGAGGATCTTAAAAATATTTTGTGGCATAATCCCAAAGAAATCCCCGGCAATGGTATTGACGATGATGGCAACGGTTATATCGACGATGTTTATGGATGGAATTTCTTAGGTGGTAAAGATGGCCGCGATGTAAGCAAAGCTGCCGATGAAAGGTCAAGGATCTACCACCGTTTGAAACCAAAATTTTCTTCGCCTGCACTTGACACAAACGCATTGAGTCCTGCGGAAAAAGATCAATACGATACATGGAAAAAAGCGGACAGGGAAATGAATTTCACGCCCGACGAACAGATGGAACTTGTTTTTATAGAAGTAACCACAAGAGCACTCAAACGTCACGATAAAGTATTGCGCAAGGAAATGGATTGTGAAGAATATACCTGCGAAAAACTGGAAAAATTCGAGCCTACCAATAAAATAGCGCGCGATGCCAAACTCGCATACCTCACCGGCATCAAACTGATCGGGGTTGATCCTGATGAAAGCAATACCAATACCTTATCCGACCTCGACGAATATATACAGGGCAAAAAAGCCGTTTTTGAATCGAAGGACACACCACCGGTTGATTACCGAGCTGAAATCATCAAAGATAATTACTACGACCTGTCTGATAAGTTCTATGGCAACAACGATGTCATGGGCCCGATAAACAATGCCAAGCATGGCACGCATGTAGCCGGGCTGATCGGTGCGCAGAGAAATAACGGCATCGGGGTGGATGGTGTGGCCGACAATGTTAAGATCATGATGTTACGCGTAGTGCCTGATGGAGACGAATATGATAAAGATATTGCTCTCGCGATCCGCTATGCAGTGGACAATGGCGCAAAAGTGATCAACATGAGTTTTGGTAAATATTTCTCACCTGAAAAAAGATGGGTTGACAGCGCCGTGAAATATGCCGAGCAGCATGATGTATTGATCGTACATGCATCAGGCAATGAGAACAATAACCTGGATGTAAAGGAAGGATATCCGAATCCATGGCTGAAACAATGGAACACCAATGCAACAAATTTTATCACCGTAGGCGCAAGCAGTGATCCCAAAATAGGAGGAAGTATCACCGCGGAATTCAGCAATTACGGCAAAGAAAAAGTAGATGTGTTTGCACCGGGTGTACGCATTTATTCTACCATCCCCGGCGGGAACCATTATGGTAATTTACAAGGCACCAGTATGGCCGCCCCTATTGTTACCGGCCTTGCCGCTTTACTGCGCAGCTACTATCCTGATCTTACCGCAGTACAGGTAAAAAAGATCATTGAAGAATCGTCTGTAAAACCCGATACTACCATACATTGCCTGAAGCCCGGCACCAGGGATGAGGAAATGCCTTTCAATTTGATGAGCCGTTCCGGTGGCATCATCAATGCTTACCAGGCTGTGATGGATGCAGATACCGTGAAAACAGCTACGGCCATCAAAGAACCTGTGAAAGCGATCGCTCCTACTGTAAATGCGAAAGCAACTACCAAAACCAAGCTATAATGTCAAGACCACAGGCATCAGATTTTCCTGCTTATTTTTCAAGATATATTTCCCAGGTTGAAACTGACAGTGTTCCCGAAGCAGTTAGCAGGTATGCAAAAACTCTCGGCGATTTTTATACCGGTTTGCCGGAAGATAAAGCTGACTATGCCTATGCCCCGGGTAAATGGACACTAAAAGAATTACTGCAGCATATCATCGATGCTGAGCGGATCTTTTCCTACCGCGTTTTGCGCATCGCAAGAAAAGATAAAACACCGCTCGCCTCTTTTGATGAAAACAGTTATGCAGAAACTTCATTGGCCAGCGAAAGAAATTTTGCAGATATCAAAGAAGAATTTTTAGCAGTAAGAAAAGCAACTGACCTGTTACTTGCATCCCTCAGCGAAGAACAATTATCACAACAGGGTATTTCAAGCAATCTTTCTGTTACGGCCAATGCGTTGGCTTATATTATTTTTGGGCATATGCTGCATCATAAGCAGGTGTTGGAAGAAAGGTATCTTTGAATTTTGGAATTTTGAAATTGAGAAATTTTGAAATTGATTAAGCCCCTGTTACTACAAGAAATTTCCCAATCTCCCAATTCCAAAATTTCAAAATCTTAGTAGTGCAGAAAATCACACCACTCCTCATCACACAACAATTTCTGCAGAACAGGATCTTTAAACACCGCAGTGTAATCCATTGCTTTGCCATTTACCCAGATCGTCCTATATACAAGACGGATGCCGTGGCTATAATCAACCCACCAGTTGATATGCCCGGTGTATAAAGGTTGTATAGGTTTGCCGTCTAATTTATGCCAGCCGTAAATAGCTTCGTGGTCAGGCTTTGTATCGCGTGTAAGTTTGCCGGAAAGCACCACATCTTTTTTTATTCCGGCAATCAATCCTTTTCTTCCTTTGCGTTGGCCCTCTACAATTAAATGATGTTGCCACATAGTTACCGAACTATCCCGGAAAGCATACATGGGAACAGGGGCCAACTTTACCGTTGCCTGTTCATAAATATCATTCACCATTTTACGCGTTGGCAGAAAACAATGAAAGCTGTCTGCAATTACCTGCGCAGCCATCGGCGTAAGCGGAATGCGTGACCAATCATCGTCTGTACCTAAAGAAAGATAATCAGGTGCAACAAAATAATACGCATTGATCAACTTGCCGGTACTACTATCTGTAATAGAACTGTGTACACGAACGAATTTTCGAAGGAATGATGGAATATTACCCGAGAGTATTTCAATTTTAGCAAGCGAATCACGCTCCCTCCATTTTGACGCAGCAACTGTTTGATAAAATTCAGTACCCGTATGCGCCACGCCTCCCTGCCACACAGGAAAATTCATTTTCTTAGTGGTACCGCAGGCTAAAAAGACAGTTACAATAATTAGCGAGCCAATTTTTCTGAGCATACATTTCGTTTATTAAGTGTGGTGCTTTTAGATTATTTTGTATAATACGGCGCGACCATCACATAAAATTAAGTTGCCTAATGTTTTGCTTTAAAGCTGGAACGCAAAGCCCGCTAAGTACCGCAAGGTACGCAGGGAAACCCCTTGCGTTCATTGCGAAAGCTTTGCTTTGCGTTCCAGCTTTTCTTCTATGCATATAAGCTGCCAAAAAACATATATTATCCTTACGCATAAAACAGAAATATCATTTCAACAATACAACGCACTACTCATCGCTCCGCACTCATAGCTCACGGATCTTAATATCCTTAAACCACGCTTCTCCCCCATGATCCTGAATGGCAAGATGCCCTTTTCTTGCAAGTCCATAACCAGGCGTATCCTTCCATTTGCCTTTTGATTTGTGATCGATCCATGCTTCACTCCAGAGACTATATTCTACAACTTTTTTTCCGTTGAGCCAGTGTTCAACATGCCCTTTGAAAACTTTGATCACGGTATGGTTCCATTCTCCGGCGGGTTTGGTTGCATCCAGTAAAGGCGGATCCATTGCATAGTTGGCGCCGGTCTTTTGCCAGTCCTCGAGTTTAGCTGGATAACCCTTGTCATCGATCAACTGGTATTCCGGGCCACTTTGATAGGAGGAAGCAAACTCTTCTGTCACCATATATAAGATGCCACTGTTAGCTGCAGGTGCAATTTTCCAATCAAAAGCTAATTCGAAATCTTCGTATTCCTTTTCGGTGATCAGGTCAGCATGTTTCGTTTGTGGATCTGCATTGCCTTTATTGTACAGCATACCATCTTTCACCAACCAGGAATCAGCGGGCTTATTTTGATAGGTTCGCCAACCTGTCAGTGTTTTGCCATTGAATAAAGGTTTCCAGTCCTCGAATAAAACGATAGGGTCTTGGATATCGCTATTGGCCGACTGGGCAACGAGAGATGAAAGATCACCTACCAATAAAACTGTCAGTATGAATATAGCACGGTAAAATAAACGGTTTCTCATATAACATTTTTAGTATAGCGAAAGTTAGAAATAAATACGCATTATTTATCTTGTTTAACAGATAACTTAGCGGCACATGACAAGGATCGGCCTGATCTCAGATACACACGATTATTTAGACGATGCGGTGTTCAAACATTTTGAACAGTGCGATGAGATATGGCATGCCGGTGATTTCGGCACTGCGAAGATCGCGGATGCATTAAAAGTTTTCAAACCTTTGCGCGGTGTATATGGAAATATAGATGGCTATGATATACGAAGTGAATTTCCCGAAACGCTTGTATGGAATTGCGAACAGGTAAAAATATTGATGATACATATTGGCGGCTTCCCTCCCAAATACAATCCCGCATCAAAACTGCTGATAGAGGAACATCATCCGCAACTCTTTATCAGTGGGCATTCACATATCCTGAAAGTGATGTATGATGATAAACAGCATTGTCTTCATATGAACCCCGGCGCAGCAGGCAAATATGGCTGGCATAAAATAAGGACATTGATCCGTTTTGCGATCGACGGAAAAGATATCAAAGAATGCGAGGTCATAGAACTTGGGTCGCGCTGAAGCAATTTGATCGCGCATGGGGGGATTAAATCTTCAAATTGTCTTTTCCCGATGAATAAATAGTATTAATTTAAAGGCATCCGCTCACCAAAACAATATGATATGTCATCAAAGATCAACCGCCGCGACTGGCTACGTTATAATTCCCTTGCAGCCATCGGACTGGGTATCAGTTTTAAATCGATGGGAAATGAGGAAGGCATTCCAAGAAGTTTCGGTGCGCCCGAAGGATTGATCAACCTCGGTTCAAATGAAAATCCATATGGCATATCACCAAAAGCAAAAGAAGCCATTCTCGGTATGCTATCTGAAGCACACCGTTACCAATTCAATGTGCCTTCATTGCAAAGTTTTAGCGCCGAAATTGCGAAATATTGCAATGTAAAAAGCGACCAGGTATTGATCACCGCGGGTTCCGGCGATTCACTGAATTTATTAGCGAGACATTTCAATAAAGGTAATCTTGTGACCGCTACACCTATTTTTGCAACATTGCCTAACACAGCGAAAAAGGTCGGCACCAAAGTAATAGAGATCCCGCTTACGCCAGAAAAAACACATGATCTTCCCGCAATGCTTCGGGCTATCACAAGCGATACGCAAATGGTGTACCTCTGCAACCCGGCTAATCCAAGCAGCACCATCATACCAACCAATGTTTTGAAAAATTTCTGCGTGGAAGCTTCTAAAAAAGCAGTGGTAGTGATCGACGAAGCCTATATCGATTTCCTGGAGGCACCGGATAGTGAGTCGATGATCAGCCTGATCGATAAAAATCCAAATATTATCGTCGTGCGCACTTTTTCAAAGATCCATGCGATGGCTGGTTTGCGTGTTGGCTTTGTGGTTGGTCATTCCACCCTGATAGATGGGCTGGACAAAAACTATTTCAGCAGCACCCAGATGACCGTGAGCAATCTTACCATGGCCGCAGCACTAGCTAGTTTGAAAGATGAAGCACACCGCGCCTCCTGCAAACAAAAAAATGAAGCGGCGCGTAATTATACTTTCAGTGCTTTAAAAGGTATGAACATCAACTGCATTCCTTCCCATACTAATTTCCTTTTCTTCCCGCTCGGCAAATACCCCGGCGATTTTGCGCAGGACATGTTTAAAAAGAACACCATCGTTCGCTCCAACAATTATCCCGATGGAAAATGGGCAAGAGTGAGTGTGGGTACGATGGATGAGATGAAGAAGTTTATTGAGTTGATGAAGCTTGACTGGAAAGGATGATTTTTTTGCCACAGACGACACAGATGAGCACAGAAAAATCTGTGTTAATCTGTGTCGTCTGTGGCTATTTTTTTTCCTTATTATCATAGTACTTCCCAATAATAAACGTGATCGGAATCCCGATCATAAAGATCAGTATCGCCATTGCCTTCCATGCGTTTGAGAAATTGAAGGGCGCAGGTTTGATACGGCTCAGGGGCACGATCAGGCGTGTAGTAACTACCCAGGCAAGTAAAGCAAATACTATTGCCGTTACCCATTTATTTGCCCGCATGATCTTCACATTTGGATAAAGAAAGAAAAAAGCCATCACACATCCCAGCGCGATCAGGTAATGAAATACAAGACCCCAGATGATAATACCAATACCACCTTGCATTGCTTCAGGCCCGAACGCACCACTGGCAACATATTTTAATACGATGGTTGGACTCTTATCTGTTTTGAAATAAAATTGAGTACAGGCTGCCAGGATATCAAGCGTACCCGCAACAAGCCATGCCGTGAGTATGGCTTTTTTGGCGCCCGGATGAGAAAGCGATGTTTTTGACATATAGGTGTTTTGAAGTTTACAATTATCCCCCCGCTTTTCTCACGCTTGTAACCCGTTGGTGGTCACAACTCCCCGGTAATTATTAACTATTAACTACTAATTATTAATTACTAAAGCATCCTCGCGTTTATCCTCTGCTGAAACAATTCACGGTAACTATTACTCACCGGCAATCGCTGCCCTTGTATCAATACCATATTCGAGTCAATGTTTTTTATGTGCTGTATGTTCACGATATACGAGTTGTGGATACGCACAAACTTCGGCGGTAATGATTCGGCCACGTCTTTCATGCGCCTGTACACCAGTATCTTTTCCTTCTCTGTATGAATGGCGATATATTCTTTTAAAGCCTCGAGGTAAAAGATATCTGTGTATTCTATTTTGTGTACCTGCTTACCGCTTTTTACAAAGAGATAATCCTGTGTAGCGCTTGCTTCAACCAATTCTCCTGCATTTGATTCTGCCTGCATAAATGATTGCAGTTTATTCACCGCCTGCATGAATCTTTTGAACGTGATGGGTTTCAACAGGTAGTCCACTACATGGTATTCAAAACTGTCAAGTGCGTATTCGGAGTAGGCGGTGGTGAAAATGATCTTTTGATCCTTAGAGATCATCGCTGCCATTTCGATGCCTGTTAATAGCGGCATGTTGATGTCGAGAAAGATCACATCAACCGTATGATCCCGCAGGAAGGCAACCGCTGCCATTGCATCATAGCATTTTGTTTCCAGTTGGAGGAAAGGGATCTTGCTGATATAATCCTCCAGCAACTGCATAGCATGCGGCTCATCTTCAACGATCATACAGGTTATTGTTCTCACAGCGGAATATTTATTTGTGCCTGGAAAATAGTACCGGCATCACCGGCATACAAAGTACAGTCTTCACCAAACAATAACACCAAACGGCTCTTAAGGTTACGCAAACCCGTTTCGCTTTTATCGGCTGCGCCGGAAGGTTGTATCAGGCGATTCTCTACGGTAACAAAAAGCCTGTTGTTCTGTGTTGATAAAGACAGGTAGATAAAATTATCATTTCGCAGTTTATCAATCCCATGCTTAAAAACATTTTCCACGAGCGGTATGAGTAACATAGGTGGTACCATAACGCTTTCACCCACACCCTCCTCTTCGATGGTTACAGTAAGAGGGTAACGCATCCGCATCTTTTCCAGTTCTATATAACTTTTGATAAAATTGAGTTCAGACTGGAGGCTGATCCTGTCCTTCGGCGCCTCATCTACAAAATACCGCATGATATGCGATAACTGCTCCAGTAATTCGGCGGTGGCAGGAGACTCACGCTGGGCAACAAAATAGATATTGTTAAGTGTGTTGAACAAAAAATGTGGTTGCACCTGTGCTTTCAACAAATTTAATTCAACCTCTGTATGACGTTTCTGTAACTGCTCCTGTTTTTGTTTGAGTTTGAAAAAATCCAGTGCAATATAAAACAGCACACTCGTTATATACACAAGTATACATGTTATCAGCGACGAGGTAGTTAACGACCAACGGAAAGGAGTTGGTTTCTCCGCATAGTATTGATTGTAAATATAAAAGGCTGAATAAAACCTGTAAAAAGCTATTACAGGCAGCAATACGATAACCAATATCACATATAAGGTCTTATGACCCTTTTCATACAATGCAGGCAGTAGAAAAAAAGCGTTACCATAAATGATGATCATGTACGCCGAGATGTAGAGCAACGAGTACAGCATTGACTGCGCAAATGGGTCATAAGGCAACAAGGCAACGGTATGGATCGTGAAAAGGACGATCCAGATGATCCATTGTATATGTTTGAGTGAAAGTTGCTTTTCCATCAATGCCATAGGACCAAAACTAATTTTTAAGCGCTCAGGAAAAAGAATATTTAAACAAAATAGCTTTTTCTTTCAATGGATGAAAGCATTTTCATCAAATAGCCTGTTGGTTGAAAATCCTTGTGGCTTGGTTGAATACGGTAATAAAAAAGCAGGAGGTTGCGGATTTTTGATATACAGCAACTAACATGAAAAAGATACTGATCATACTGGCCGTTCTCGTTATGGATGTTCGCGATGAGGATCATGCAAACGAATGCCCTTCCAAAATGAGGATCGGCAAAGAGAATACGAAGAAAGAAATGAGGAATGCAGCAAATTTTGTACTGCGCAAAATGCAGAGTTAGGTTTCACGCAAAGGCGCCAAGGAGCAAAGGCGCAAAGAAAGATCCGTCTTTCAAAACTTTGCGTCTTTGCTCCTTGGCGCCTTTGCGTGAAATTCTTAATTCTTTGCGTGAAACGCTACGGCATCAACGGCCTTCCCACTATCTCCCTGAATTGCCACGGCACAACCGCCAATATCAAGATCAGCGCGATCAGGAAATAATAGAATGCTTTTTTGTATTTCACTTCATCAGGCACGGCTTTCTTCGCCATTCCATGTCCTAAAGTGATCAGCACAATGGCAATCAGCATTCCCAAGGGGTGTTCTACAAGAAAAAAACGATAGAATTTATTTTTCATCAACTCCGTTCCTGCCGGTAGTTTGGTAAATCCAAAACGTCCGAATGATATCTCGTACAAGCCGATCAGCAAAGTGGTGTGTGCACTGATCATGGTGAACAACCATACTTTTTTATCGCCCGGAGAAAACACTTTTTTGTTCTGCCATCCCGAATAAGCTTTGGCAATAGAGACCAATAACAATATCAATATTACCCAGCGTAAAAAGTTGTGTAAATGCAATAAACCGATTTCCATAATTATGAATTTGAATACGATGCAAAAATTACTAATTATTAATTACTAATTCCTAATTGATTTTACTCTACCCAATCAGCCACAAAAAGATTTGTGTCATGTGTTCCACCATTGTTACGGTTGGACGCAAACACGATCTTCTTTCCATCGGGACTAAACATCGGGAACGCATCAAAGCCCTTATCACGGCTGATCTTCTCCAATCCCTTGCCATTGATATCCGTCAGGTACATATTGAAAGGGAAACCTCTTTTATACTCGTGGTTACTACAGAAAATAATGCGCTTGCTGTCGGGTGTAAAATTAGGCGCCCAGTTGGCCTGTTCCAAAAACGTGATCTGTTTGGCATTTTTACCATCTGCATCCGCTACATATACTTCCATATGTGTAGGTGCTACCAGTCCTTCTGCCAGTAGTTCTTTGTACTCTTTTACTTCGGCCGGCGTGGTTGGCCTGCTTGCCCTCCAAACGATCTTTTTCCCATCGGGACTGAACCATGCTCCACCATCATAACCCAATGTGTTGGTAACTCTTTTTTCTTTACCGGTTGCGAGTTCCATGATGTAGAGATCAAGATCACCATCTTTATCGCTGCAATAGATCATCTTTTTTCCATCGGGAGATAAAGTGCCTTCTGCATCATATCCTTTTGCAGTAGTGAGTTGCTTAACAATTTTTCCATTGAGATCGGCCATGAAAATATCATAGCTGTCGTACAGCGGCCAGATATATTTATTACCGTATTTAGACCTGTCGGGAACCGGTGGGCAGGTATCAGCACCTTTGTGTGTGGATGCATAAATAATATGTTTCCCATCAGGTAAAAAATAAGAACAGGTGGTTCGGCCTTTACCGCTGCTGATCATTTTGTAGGTGAATTTTTCTCCCGGTTTGGTCGGCACTTTACCAATGAAGATCTGGTCGCAGTTCAAACCTTCTTTTGGATTGGTGCGTTGAAAGATGATCGATTTTCCATCGTAACTCCAGTAAGCTTCTGCGTTATCCCCGCCAAAGGTTAATTGCCGGATATTCTTAAAATGTTTTTCGCCGGCAAATAAAACGGAATCTTCTATTTTCTGCGACTGTGCCATTAAGTTAACACAAAACAAAAAGCAGGTAAAAAACAGGGATACTCTTCTCATAGCTGTTATGTTAATATTCGGCAAAAATAAGCGCCGGGGAACAGTCTTTTGTCAAAAATATGTCACCACATGCCCCATCCACATATTTTTGCAGCATGAAACCATGGAGGATCGCCCTGTTACCCGTTTTATTTGCTGCCTGCACAAACGAACCAAAGAATACTGTTCCTGATGCATTGAAGAAAGATGAGATGCCAGCAACCATTCAACAATTATTCAGCAAACTTGGCCAACATCCCGATAGTGTGGGCCTGCGTATGCAGTTGGTGGATGCATTGGATAGCCTCGGCGCTTACCAGCAGGCAATGAGCCAGATGGATTCATTGATCCGCAAAGACAGCCTGAACTATGGGCTATGGTATCGCAAAGCGCAACTGCAGCAAAACACGCATGATACGATGGGCGCTTTAAAGTCTTACCGCTACGCGATCCGGATCTATCCGGCGCCTGATGCCATGCTGGCCGCCGGCAACCTGCTTGCAGAGAAAAAAGATACCCTGGCGCTAACCATAGCCAAACAGGTGATGGACCTGCATATGGGACGAGAGTACACGGCGCATTGCAGTTTTATTACCGGCGTATACTATGCGAGGACCGGCGACAAAAAGAAGGCAATGAATGCATTTAACACATGTATCTCCAATGATTATAGTTACCTGGAAGCTTATATGGAAAAAGGATTTCTGCTTTATGACGATAAGAAATTCACCGGGGCTTTAAAAGAATTCCAGACCTTAAGCATGGTAAAAAATACTTACCCGGATGGATATTATTGGATGGCCAAAT
>JAQBNJ010000128.1 GCA_028288645.1 Sediminibacterium sp. | reverse complement strand
CATGGATTGTTGATCAATACAACAACGGTGCAGAAGTAGCATCCCTTTGTATCGGCGCTTTTTTATTGGCATCAACTGGATTGTTGGATGGAAAAAAATGTTCAACACACTGGAACCAATCAGGGTTGTTCCGCAGCATGTTTCCGAATGTAGAACTGGTAGATGGATCGATCATCACAGAAGAACAGGGCATCTACTCAAGCGGCGGCGCCAATTCTTACTGGAACCTGCTTCTATACCTCGTAGAAAAATACACCGACCGCGATACCGCAATTTTAGCTTCTAAATATTTTGCAATAGACATCGACCGCGACAGCCAGGCAAAATTCATGATGTTCCAGGGACAAAAGGACCATGACGATGAATCGATCAAAAAAGCGCAGGAATTTATTGAGGCCAATTACCAGGAAAAAATCACCGTAGACCTTTTGGCCGATATGTTTGCTGTTGGCAGAAGAAGTTTTGAAAGAAGGTTTAAAAAATCGACAGATAACACGGTAGTGGAATATATCCAGCGTGTGAAGATAGAAGCGGCAAAAAGAAGCTTTGAATCGAGCCGGAAGAATATCAATGAAGTAATGTATGATGTGGGGTATACAGATACTAAAGCATTCCGGACTATTTTCAAAAAGATAACCGGCCTCACGCCGATCGAATATCGCAATCGCTATCACAAACAAGCTGCAGCATAGCAAAATATTGAATATTGAATCCCGCATGTGCGGGAAGTGGTGAAGTAAAGTCCGGCTGCGCAGTCGCTCGCCTCCCGGCGAGTGACGACTATCGGCTGGCCTCTGGCCGAAAAAAACAAAATTTATACCAATTAGACTTTTAAATACCTGGGTGTGATTGTGAGGACACAATCACGGCGATCACGCCGTTGATGTGTCCTCACATCAACAGTGCATTGTAAGGCGGATGCATTTTTAAAGTCTAATTGGTATTATTTGAGTTTACTCAAAGCCCCTTCCAGTTTCCCCAACATCTCCGGGATCTCCTCCTTCTTACTCGTACCCACACTCAACCTATACCACGAACTATTACTCCCCGCACCAAAAGCAGAAAAAGGAACCACTGCCAGTTTCGCTTCACCTAATATATAAGAAGTAACATCCGACTGTGTTTCAAGCATTTTTCCTTCCGCAGTGGTTTTACCAACCAGATCAATTTTAATCGTAAGATAGATAGCAGCCTGTGGTGTAACGGAATCAACACTATATCCTTTTTCCTTCAATGCAATAAATCCTGCATGAATACTGCGTAACCTATCTTCTATTTCGGATTTGAAATGAACCAGGTATTTTGTGATCGCATCTTTCTCCAGTAAATATTTGGCTACTGCTTTTTGTTCCGGCATTGGCGCCCAGGCACCGAGATGGCTAAGCAATGCTTTCATTTTTGCGATCACTGTTTCCGGTCCCAGGGCCCAACCAACACGAACGCCTGTTGCTGCGAATACTTTGGAAATGCCATCTACAAAAATGGTATAGGGTTTCATTTCAGGACGCAATGAAATAGGGTTGTAATGAACCGTGTCGCCGAATGTAAGTGTCCAGTACATCTGGTCGAACATCATGTATAATTTCTTTTCACCCTCGCCGCGTTGTTTGTTCTCTTCCAGAATCAGGTCGCAAATTTCGGCCAATGCATTTTTTGAAAGCGTGGTGCCGGTAGGATTCTGTGGTGTGCAGATACAGATTAATGTAGCGCCCTTGATATTTTTTTTGATGTCTTCCGGTGTAGGCATGAAATCATTCTCAGCAGCACAATCGATCACGCAATGTTCGCCATCGGTCATATGAACGTAATGGTTGTTGTTCCATGATGGCACGCCATAGATCACTTTATCTCCCTTATCAACAATAGCTTTGAATATCGTATAGATCAACGGTCTTCCGCCCGAAGCGATCTGTATTTCATTGGGTGCATAATCCAACCCTTCCCATTCTTTGATAAATGTGCTGACAGATCTTCTAAGATCCAAAACACCTTCTGCCGCAGGATAACTTGTATTGCGTTGCTGATAAGATTCAATGATCAAAGCCTCCAGTTCAGCGGGAATAGGAAACTCAGCAGGATCAAAATCGCCGATGGTGAAATTGTATATTTTTTCGCCGTTAAGGATGCGTTCACTGATCGCATTTCCAAGTTTCACGATCTCACTGCCGATCAATGTTTCTGCGAGGTGACTAAGTTTGGGCTGACTCATAAAAAGAAGGGATTCAATTATTCCGGCAGCAAAAGTAACCCCTCTGCCGTATATTTAATTCCTAAACAGCCAACCTTGCCCAAATATTTCAAAGGCAGCCCGCTTCAAACCGGCATCTACGCGGCGGTCGCAGCCTTTCTTACCTATACGATGATATTCGGGTTCCGTAAATCCTATACGGTCTGCACATTTGATGGGTTGCGTTTTGCGGGACTGAACTATAAGACCATCCTCGTACTAAGCCAGATGATCGGTTACCTGATGGCGAAATTCTATGGCATTAAATTCATTTCAGAATTAAAAAGGCTGGGCAGGTATAAGATCATTTTGTTATTGGTGGGTATAGCCTGGGCGGCCTGGTTCTTCTTTGCCATTATTCCGCCGCCGTATAATGCGGTCTTTCTTTTTATTAACGGATTTCCATTGGGGATGTTATGGGGCGTGGTGTTTTCTTATGTGGAAGGGAGAAGAAGTACAGATTTTATCGGGGCAGCGCTGGCTGTGAGTTTTATTTTTGCTTCAGGGTTTGTAAAATCAGTCGGAGGATGGTTATTGCTCGAATTCCATCTTTCCGAATTCTGGGTGCCGTTTGCAACAGGCCTTGTGTTTGCTTTACCACTCCTGTTTTTTATTTACCTGATCGAAAAGATCCCGCCACCCGACG
>JAQBNJ010000110.1 GCA_028288645.1 Sediminibacterium sp. | reverse complement strand
TGAACGAATATGCGGATGCAGTTGACACGATGGCATTTTTGGCTGGACTCTGACAGTGGCCAGCCATGGGTGAATTGTTAATGTATTCGCCGATTTTTGCAGTAACTTAGTATTGAGTTTATCAGCCAAGTACGAAATTCACCGTAAATTATTGTTAAATGGTGCAACAGGTGAACTGTCAATTAAACAGCTTCGTTTATTTGCTATCAGAAAGGCATACAATTTGAACTCACCTACTTACAAAAACAAAGAAATCATATGAAACTCAAGAACATTTTAGCAGTTGTACTCATCAGTGCTACCACCGCTGTTTTGAGTGTGTGGGGTTATGGAAAGTTTATGGAACGCCAGTATGCCGGTGTCCAGGACCCGAGTAAAGTTCCGGTAAACTATGCCGGATTTTTCGGTAACAACAATGCACCTGCAGGCGTGGTTGATTTCGGTCCCGCGGCGAGCAGCGCAACACCAGCGGTTGTGCACATTAAAACCAAGACTAAAGCAAGACAGGTAAGTAATAACAGCCGCCAGCGTTATTCAAACCCTTTTGCGGATCTTTTCGGCGATGAGATGGGTGATGTATTTGGCGGGCCAAGGATCATTCCCGAACAGCGTGCAAGCGGTAGCGGTGTCCTCATCACAGATGATGGATACATTGTAACCAATAACCACGTAGTGGATGGTGCAGACGAGATCAATGTAACCCTCGCGAACAAGCGATCATACAAAGCAACTGTGGTAGGCACCGATGCCAGCAGTGATATTGCCGTGATCAAAGTGGAAGCAAAAGGTTTGCCTTACCTCGTGTATGGCAACAGTGATGATGCAAAACTCGGACAGTGGGTGTTGGCCATCGGGTATCCTTTAAATCTTGATGTAACTGTGACTGCAGGTATTGTAAGTGCGAAATCAAGATCAATCGGTATCAACGACAGGCAGAACAATTCTGCGATCGAATCATTCATCCAGACAGATGCCGCAGTTAACCCCGGTAACAGTGGTGGTGCTTTGATCAATACCAGCGGTGAACTGATCGGTATCAACTCAGCCATCGCATCTCCTACCGGTTCCTATGCAGGTTATTCTTATGCAATACCTGTGAACATCGTTAAAAAAATTGTTACGGATATTGTGAAATTCGGTGCGGTGCAGAGAGCATATATCGGCATCCAGTATCCAAAGGAAAATCTGAGTGAAGAACAGAAAAAAGACCTGGGTACCGGTTATAGAGAAGGCGAGCCTGGTGTGTTTGTTACCGATGTACCGGTTGATGGTGCAGCAGCAGCAGGCGGAATCAAGAAAGGTGACCTGATCACGAAAGTAAATGGCGTAACCGTACAAAGCGGCCCTGAATTACAGGAGCAGGTAACCCGTTTCAAACCAGGTGATAAAATTTCATTGACCTATTTACGTGGTGGAAAAGAGAGCACTGTTTCTCTTACACTAAAGAACAAAGCGGGCAATACCGAGATCGTTAAAACAACCGGTATTATGGAAAAGCTCGGAGCGGAACTGGTGGCTGCCGACAGTAAAACAGCTTCCGCCAATTCTATCCCCGGTGGTGTGGTTGTGAAAAAGATCAATGACGGTTTATTGAAGAAAACAAGAATGCAGGAAGGATTTATCATTACCAGCGTTAACGACCAGCCGATAAAAACAGTGGCTGATCTCGACAAGATCCTTTCTATCAACAAAGGAAGAAAAGTAAAGATCGAGGGCGTGTATCCTGGATTTGAGAGTACGTATCCTTATCCTTTGGATCTGAGTGATGTGGATTAAGAAATAAATAAAATAAGTTTGATATAAAAATGGAAAGCGGCGGTTCGGATGAACCGCCACTTTTTTATTTGATCTTGCGAACGGTTGAAGGGTCCGAAGATTTTAACACGAATTGAAAACGAATTACACGAATTAGAGTGAATGATCGCGGACTATTTATCAATCGTGTATTTGCAGGGTCCATTCGTTCTAATTCGTGTAATTCGTGTCCACTATTTTGGGTATACCCCCCACAGATCGATTTGCTTTTATGTCACTTTTTCATAAACAATATATTCTTCTGCCTGTAATTCAAACGATTCATCTCCTGAAAAAGAAAACTCCAGTCCTGAGAAAACATTCCTGAATTTTCCCTTCAACCAACTGTTTACTACATTGATCCGTAAGCGCTCTAATTTTGATACATTCAAAATCACCAACACGATGTCGTTATCTTTTTTACGCAGGTACGCCATTAACTCTCCATCATATTCTGAAGGAAGAATAAATGTTTCACCTTCAGCGACCGCTCTGTTTTTTTTGAGTTGTAGCAGGCTTTGATAAAACGCATGTAATTCTAAAGGATCATTCCATTCGATCAAATCTTTATCAAAAAATTTCAAACGCTTTGTATTCGGGCTCTCCTGCCCGCTGTAGATAAGCGGCATTCCCTGCCACGTACTGGTAAACACGGCCCAGGCTTTTGCAGCATTGCCGTATTTTTCATATTCAGTTCCGTTCCAGCTGTTCTCATCGTGATTGGATGTAAAGAAAAGTTTGATAGCGCCCTGCGGGTATTGCGTGTAGGAATGCAATACTTCGCGCACTCTACTCAGGGAAGATATTCCTTTCGCTACATCATTTGTTTCGTGCATCCACCACCATGCGTAAGACGCATCAAATACATCATGGTAGCTTACCGTTTCACATTCTGCCAGCCAGAACAAAGGTTTCAGTGTGTCACATTCTGTACGGGCCTCTTTCCAGAAATCAAGTGGTACGAGGTGCGCCATATCGCAACGAAACCCATCAATATTACATTCGGTCACCCAATATTTCATGGCTGCGATCATGCCTGATCTCATTTCCTTTTTTTCGAAATCGAGGTCTATCACATCATGCCAGCCGTTCTTCTCTGTAAAATTTCCGTTGGCATCTTTCAAATACCAGTCAGGATGTTCGGTAGTCCAGTGATGGTCCCATCCAGTATGATTCGCTACCCAATCGATGATGAGTTTAAAACCCAATGCATGCGCGTCGTTCACTAATTTTTTAAAATCAGCCAGTTCGCCGAATTCAGGATTGACGGCAACATAGCTGCTGCACGCATAATAACTGCCCAAAGTTCCCTGGCGTACTTTTTCGCTGATGGGTGTGATGGGCATGAGCCATAGAATTTCAACGCCCATTTCTTTTAACCGCGGGAGGTGTTTGCCAAAAGCGGAAAATGTTCCCTCGTTTGTGTATTGCCGGATGTTTACTTCGTATATGTTTGAACCTTTTGCCCAATCAACTGTTGAAAAACTCTTGTCCATATTTATTTTGTCTGCTTACAAAGAAATAATTTTATACCCACATGCACAGCGAGCAACCGAAACTGGAAAGAAAGATAAGTCTTTTACAGGCTACTGCTATTAATATGACCGATATGGTGGGCATCGGCCCATTTGTTGTGCTGAGTGTGGTTGCTGAAACCATGAAGGGGCCCTGGTTCCTATATGCATGGATCGCCGGCGCCATCCTTTCTTTTATTGATGCCATGATCTGGAGTCAATTGGGTTCTACTTATCCACTCGCTGGTGGCAGTTATAATTTTTTAAAATCAGCCAGTTCGCCGAATTCAGGATTGACGGCAACATAGCTGCT
>JAQBNJ010000107.1 GCA_028288645.1 Sediminibacterium sp. | reverse complement strand
CGAGCAGGTTATTTGCATTGGGAACTTTCACGCCGTTCTTATCTACAATGGTTGCGGTGATGAACGACAGGTCCTTTCCATCTGCGTGAATACTATTTCGGTCAGCCTGCAAAATAATTCCGGCAGGTTCTCCCGCAGTTTTGATCTCTTTCGTTAAAACAGTTTTTCCATTTTTTCTTGAAACGGCTTTTACGGTTCCCGCTTCAAAAGGTATGCGCCATTTGATGTGAAGATCATCACCGGTTTTACGTTTTACTCCCAAAGATCTGTTATTGAGAAAGAGTTCCACTTCATCAGCTTTATTGTAATAACAGACCACGTCTACCGTATCGCCCTGCTTCCAGTTCCAATGCGGGTAAATATGTAATACCGGCTTATCAGTGAATTCGCTTTGATACAAATAATAAACATCTTTCGGAAAACCTGCGAGATCTATGATGCCGAAATAAGAACTGCGCGCCGGCCATGTATAGGGAGTTGGCTCGCCGAGGTAATCAAATCCAGTCCAGATATACATGCCTGATACATGGTCACTTTTCTTCAGTGCTTTAATACTTTCTTCATGCGTAGAACCCCAGGGTGCGCTTACATTATCATAAGCAGAAACGGTATAATCACCTGCCGGGTTTATAAAAGGGCCGTTGCCGTTCACGCGTTTGGGCCAGCGGCGGATGGTATCTGAATTCATATTATCAAAAGACCCTCGCGTTTCCAATGCGGAAGTAGATTCTGTAATGATGAGTTTCTTACCCGACCTCCTTTCACGAAATTTTTCCCATGAATTGTGATTATAATTATAACCAACCAAATCAAACGCGCCCGACAGGATAATATTATTATTCAGGCCCGTATTATTATTCGCTGTTGTGATCGGTCTTGTGGTATCCAATGCTTTTACAATATTTACCAGCTCTCTTGCTATTACGCGGCCCGATGTATCGCCCCTGGCCGCATCGCCACCCTGTTCAGGAATTTCGTTGCCCACACTCCAGATAAAAACGCTGGGATGATTCCTGTCGCGCAATATTTGATCCTCCAGGTCACGCTGGTGCCATTCTTTCCAGTCGAGGTGATAGTCAAATCTTGTTTTCTGCCTGGCCCACATATCAAATGCTTCGTCCATCACGATAAAACCCATTTTATCGCAGAGATCAAGCAATTCAGGTGCGGGTGGATTGTGTGAAGTTCGGATGCCATTGCATCCCATCGCTTTTAATATTTCCAGCTGGCGCTGCAATGCTCTTGTATTGATAGCGGCACCTAATGCGCCGAGATCATGGTGGTCGCATACGCCTACTATTTTCACCATTTTCCCATTCAGGAAAAAGCCTTTGTCGATATCGAACGCAAAAGAACGGATACCGAAATTTGTTTCATACTCATCTTTTGTTTTTCCATTAACGATCAATTGTGTGACCGCTTTGTATAAAGAAGGTTTTTCGATCGACCATAACAAGGGTTTCTCAACGGTAATGGATTGTGTAACCGATACAGCCGGATTATTGATCACTTTATCCGCGCTTACAATTGTTTTATTCGAAGATGTTTTACCAACCTGTTTACCCGTTGCATCATACACCGTTGTTTGTATGGTAACATTTTGATCTGTAGCATAACTGTTTTGAAGACTGGTGATAATTCTCACGGTTGCAGTTTTTTCCGAAACCTGCGGCGTGCTGATAAAAGTTCCGTAATGATCCACATGCACTTTGTCAACTGTGGTCAGCCATACATTCCGGTAAATACCCGAACCACTATACCAGCGTGAATTGGGTTGTTTTGAGTTATCAACTTTTACGGTTAAAATATTAAGCTTCAAGTTCGGGTACTTGCCATCATCAAATACCAGGTACGGTGTTAGATCATATTGGAAAGAAATATACCCGTTTGGCCGCATACCCACGCGATGCCCATTGAGCCATACTTCGCTGTTACGGTACACGCCGTCAAACTCAATAAATGTTTGTTTGTCTTTGTTTGCAACCGGCAGCCTGAATACTTTTTGGTACCAGCCAATTCCACCGGGTAATGCACCGCCATCGGGACGGGCAGGATTGTCTTTGCTGAAGGTGCCTTCAATGCTCCAATCGTGCGCAAGAGTCAGGTCACGCCATCCATCGTGAGGATTGTACACAGCTTCGGTATATGACCGAACGCTATCCAGTTTAAAGTGCCAGTCTTTGTTGAAGTCAGTGCGGGTTTTGTTTTGTGCATTGAGTTGCATAAACAGGATACAAAACAACAATAGTTGGGTTATTTTTCTCATGGCTGATGTAGGTTAATAGCGAATACTTAGCATTCTAATATACGCATCTTATCTTTTACTACTTCAGGGAAAGCACCACCACATATCAAAAATCCTTTGATTTTTTATTTTTCTTTTGTAATTATCGGCTACAATTCAAGCACACGTTATGACAAACGAATCACCTTATCAAAACAAATTCAACGGAACAAGAATCCAATCCATCGATCTTTTACGCGGCGCATATTCTGCTGATACATATATCGGCGCTTATGGTTAACTTATTCCTCGCAGGAACAACGCGCCAGGAATTTTATTCAACCGCACCCTACAGGTTCCGGAAGAAGCGCGATGGGGATTGCCTTTGCTGTACCTTGTATTCGTGATCGATGTAGTGATCCTGTATTTTGCCTGTCGCGCTTATGCAAAATATAAATCTGCACATCCTGAAAAACAATGGTTGAAATACCTGTAACAGAAATGGTAAATATGAAAACAGATACAGAACCATTACCGGCAACAACTCGTGTAAGTATGTATATCGCTTTCTTCGGTGGTATCGTTACGCCTGTACTTGAAACTATCCGGCGATGGCACCAGCTATCTGACCCGCAATATTTCATTGCATGGTTTGATGATTACATCATCGGCGCTTTTTTACTATTTGCAGCCTGGCGAACTTTACGGCATTACAACAACGGTTACAAATTACTAATAGGTGCCTGGGGATTTGCAACCGGTATGATCTTCAGCAGTTTTTTCGGACAGTTGCAACGGCTCGGCCAGCCTGATCCTGCACCGGTTTCTTCTATAACAGTAGCCATAATAAAAGGTGTCATGTTTGCGGTCTGTATCATAAGCCTGGTACTTGCATTGCAACATACTGACAGGCAAAAAACAGATCATACGATGATCCTGTAAAGGTTGCTCCTGAATGCAGATTTTTTTTGCCGCAAAAAGCACAGAAAAATTCCGGCTGTGTTAATCTGTGCTGTCTGTGGCAATTTTTTACCACTCGATCTTCAACAATGAAACAGCCTGCCTCGGAAGAGATATAGAGAATCTTATTTCGCCGCGGGAGATCTTGAATTTATCCGTCTTACTGATCATTTCTAAATCACCTGCTTTTTCAAGTTCTGCTATCTGCGCTGATGTAGGGCTCTGCGGTGAACCCATTTTTTTCCAGGCTTCGTATGAATTACTATGCCTGGCATCGATCCGGTATTCACTGATGGTAATATCGATCGCGGGAAGATTGCTGAGGTACACATCTACCGGCTCATTTCCTTCCTGGAAATCCTCATCATGGTAACTCCATATCATCACTGCAAGAGAACGTTGCACTCTTGATGCGAGCACACCGATATCAGGATCTTTTCTTACGCCCGAATCAAGTATGTTTTGCAAGCCATACATCCGGTTACTTTCAGATTGCACACGTGTGCCCTGCATCATACCGAACATACGAAACACATTCAATACGGGTTTGTCTACACCGTTGGTTGCGAGGTCACGAAAGCCGTAGAACCAGGGTTGGTTCTCAAATTCAAATGACCATGAAACAGCACCTATGAGATTGGCATGATACAGATCAGCCAATTCATACTTACGCGCAAAACTTGCGGCGGTATAGCTTGAATACATAGTTCCGTTGCGGTAAGCATTGGAAGGATTGGTGGCCATTCCACAGGCAGCGCATCCTTCAGGGTCTGATTCACCTACGATCAAGGGAAGATTTTTTGTTTCAGGAAAAGATTGCGCCATCTTCATACCCGCGGCAATATCCCGCAGTTGCGGCGCCATATTCATCCATACCACTCCATTTTTTAATGTTGGGCTTCCTTTGGCATGAAACAACAATGCTTCCAATGGCGAACCTATTTTACCTGTTGCATAATTCGTATCATACAAACAATGTTTGATGAACGCAGTCATAAAATTGGTAGCGCCTGCAGATGATGTTCCCGCAATATTCGGCCCGCCGATCTTTGCAGTGCGCAAAGCTCGCTTTAATCCATCGGCTGCATAATCATACAATTTAAAGAATTCCTGCTGTGTACCTTTCCAGTAGCCATTGGGTTCGTTCCATACTTCCCAGTACCAGCTTGATACTTCCGGTTTTCCATATCGTTCAACACAATGTTTTACCCATTGATACACCAGCTCGCGCCATTTATCGTAATCTTTTGGCGGATAGGCCCAGCCGGTAAATATTTTACTATAGGGTTCACCCGGTTTCCAGTCGTGCTGGTAAGGTATTGGATGTGTAGACAATGCTTCAGGCATAAATCCTATCTGCGCCAAAGGTTTCATACCACGCTGGATATAAGCATCAAAAATGCTATCTATTATTTTCCAGTTATAAACCGGGTTTCCATTCACATCTTCTGTATAGGCATTCGTTGATCCCCATTTTAACGCAGGCGTGCCATCCCCGGTACTTAATAAATTATGCACGCGCATATAAACAGGAACTGGGCTCAACTCCGCTAATTCAGACAATAATTTCTTACCGTCCTTCATGTAGGTATAGTTGGGTTCATCATGTCCAAACCATGCCCAGATAGGTTTTAACTCACCCATCTCGTTATCAACATTTACTTTCACAACTGCACTTCTTCTTGTTTGCCCCTGTCCATAACTATGTACAAGTCCTAAAAATAAACATACCAGTAACAGGATATTTTTCCGCATCGGTTTTATTTGATGATTTGATTTGTCTGCAACCATTCTTTCATTCTTTCCGGCCAGGTCTCAATGCCTGTACCTTTTGCACGCATACCATAGCCGTGTCCGCCTTTTGCATACAAGTGCATTTCCGCTGCAACTTTTTCTTTCTTTAGTGCGAGATAGTAATATACGCTACTTTCTACTCTTACGGGGTCATCTTCTGTTTGTATGAGAAGCGTTGGAGGCGTGTTGCTGTTAACAGGCAGTTCCGCGGCGATCTCATCGCCTTTGTCTTTTACGGTTAAGTAAGCAGGATAGATCAATGCAACAAAATCGGGGCGGCAGTTTGTTTTATCTGCTTCATCAAAAACATCATAGGTTCTTTTGCTGTAATTGGTACTCAATGTTGCAGAAAGATGTCCACCGGCGGAGAAACCCATGATGCCGATTTTTCCTGTATCAATTCCAAATTTCTTTGCGTTGTAGCGTACCCAACCCATTGCGCGTTGTGCATCCTGTAAAGGTGGTTGATAACGCGGCAGGTCTTTTTTTGCAGGCACGCGATATTTTAGAAGTATCGCTGTAACGCCAATTGAATTGAGCCACTCACATATTTCTGTTCCTTCAAGGTCCATGGCAAGAATGCTGTAACCGCCGCCCGGGCAAACGATCATAGCCGCACCATTATTTGTTTTTGCGGGAGTATATACGGTTATGGTTGGATCACTCACATTGGTAAGACGTATCACCGCTCTGCCATCCGGTTTGTTATCGGTGGGTTTCGTATTATCTTTTTCTGCAGGTGGATTTGCCATTTCACCAGGCGCACCATTGGGCCATAAGCGAATGGGGTCAGAAATATTTTTTGTTTGCGCTGAAGTAACAACAGGAACCAACATCAATAATAATTTGATAAAGAAAGATTTGTTTTGATTATTTCTCATACGCTTGATTTTTAAATGCCGGGTGTCGATCTTAACCTATATACTTTCACGCCGTGCGGAGGTATATTGTTTACTTTAAGATCTTTTGTGATAGTGTCTGTTTGCTCTTTCGTCCACAATTCAATACCCACATAAGAACCATTCCATAATTCCCATTCGGTTTTAAATACAAGATCCAGTGGTGTATCTTTTAAGTTAAAGAACGAAACGAATTTGCTTTTCCTATCAGGAGATTCAGCAACCCATATCCGGTAATCTTTATGATCAGCTCTTTGGCCAGGTTGGTATAACTGGTGATTGTTGATGCTGTTCTTATTAATCTCTAATACTTCTTTGTTACTCAAAACAGCGAAAACACTATCACTGCTTTGAGATGGCGCCCCACCCCATATCAATGGTGATCTTGCCATGCACCAGAGTGTCATCATTGTTTTTTGTTCCTCGTAATTCAAAAAGGATTCGTGTTCACGTTTATCACTTCTAGAATTGGGCCCATGTGCATACGGGTAACCGGTTAAACATAATTTCCCAAAAGGAATCATATCAGCATCGGGCCAGCCACCGTTACCGATAAAAGGACTCCACATATTCAGCAGGTCGAACACATGCAGTATATCACGCCACCTGTCCCACACATCATTGGAAACACGGTACATGTTGGTTTTGCTATCCATTTCATTGGCAAAACCGATTACTGCATCGCCCGGTGAAAGGCTGATCACGATCTTTCTTCCGCACTGGTCGATCGCTTTACGCAGGAGGTCTATTTCCCCTTTATGGTAAACCGGTGATGCAATATCATCTACCTTAATAAAATCAACACCCCA
>JAQBNJ010000074.1 GCA_028288645.1 Sediminibacterium sp. | reverse complement strand
GCTTGGCTTTGGTTTTGTAGAAATAGGAACCGTAACACCCAAACCACAGGCGGGAAATGAAAAGCCAAGATTGTTCAGGTTACCCGCCGACAAAGCGCTCATCAACCGAATGGGCTTTAACAACGATGGCGTGTACATAGTTAAAGAGAGGCTTGCACTTTGGAACAACCACAAACCACAAACCACAAACCACAAACTGATCGTAGGTGGAAACATCGGCAAGAACAAAGCCACTCCCAATGAAGATGCCTGGAAAGACTATTGCATTTGCTTTGATGAATTATTTGAAGAAGTAGATTATTTCGTAGTGAATGTGAGTTCACCCAACACACCGGGCCTTCGTGAATTGCAGGAGAAAGATTCACTGAAAAAAATATTATCGGAATTACAGGACCGCAACCAGGCAAAAGGAAAACCAAAGCCATTATTATTAAAGATCGCGCCCGATCTTACAAAGGAGCAACTCGATGATATTGTATCGCTCTCGTTTGAAACACAGTTAAGCGGACTCGTTGCAACGAATACGACCATCAGCCGCGAACAACTCAAAACACCCAACGCCAAACTTCAAGCCATTGGTGCAGGCGGACTGAGTGGTGCTCCCGTAAGAAAAAGGGCAACAGAAGTTATTCAATATCTTTCCGATCAAACCCACAAAAAGATTCCCATCATTGCCAGCGGTGGAATATTTACAGGTGCCGATGCAAAAGAAAAAATAGATGCCGGCGCAACACTTATACAGGTGTGGACAGGATTTATTTATGAAGGGCCATCTATCGTTAAAAATATTTGTCAATATATTGCAGCCAAATAACTTGTATGGAAGCATTGTTTACAACGGAGAATTTTGTTAGTTTTTTAGTATTGGTGGTTTTAGAGATAGTGCTGGGTATCGATAATGTGATATTCGTGAGTATCATCATGAACCGCCTGCCAAAACCGTTGCAACCCAAAGCAAGGCTTACCTGGATGATCACCGGTATCATAACAAGAAGTATTTTATTATTTGGACTGAGCTGGCTGTTGGCACAAAAAGGAAAACCGCTGTTTAGTTTATTCCACAAGGATTTTGATATTGCCAGCCTGGTAATGCTTGCAGGAGGTTTGTTCCTGATCTATAAAACGGTAAAAGAAATTCACCACAAACTTGAGGGCGAAGCAGATATTGCTGCCGGATTACAGGCAAAGACCATCAGTTTTGGCAATGCGGTAGTGCAGATCATTTTAATCGATATGGTATTCAGTTTCGACAGTATCATTACCGCCGGTGGTACTGCCAAAAGATTAGAAGTAATGATCGCAGCGGTGGTGATAGCCATGATCATCATGTTCTTATTCAGCCCAAAGATCTCTTCGTTCATTCACAAGCATCCTACTTTAAAAATGCTGGCGCTTTCTTTTTTAGTGATGATCGGTTTGGTATTGCTGGTAGAAGGATGGGATGCCGAACGTTCGCACGACATGCATTTAAAGAACTACGTTTATTTTGCAATGGCTTTTTCTTTCCTGGTTGAGTTACTAAATATGAAAGCGCGTAATAAATATGTACCGCCCGTTCAATAACGCGAACCGACATTGGTGGAGGAAAAGAAAGATGATACCGACGAAGCGCATTAATAGTAACGCGGATTTTACGGAGCAAGGCAGATTGTAAGGCCTGATCCGTGATGATCCGCTTTATCCGTCTGACCGCGTTGCCATTTTCCCAACCATTTTATCAATTCAAAAAAAACTTGCATAATTGAGATCCATGCATTTACTTTGTATTTCAAAGTACTTTCTATGGAAGAAAAAAATGTACATCTTGATACGCTGCAGGACATCAAACAAATGATGGAGCGCAGCAGCCGCTTTATCAGCCTGAGTGGGCTTAGCGGTATTGGAGCCGGCATATGCGCTTTGGGGGGCGCCTTCTTTACCCTACGCATGATATCATCAGAAAAAGACAAGGGCCTGGATTACAGGCAACTGGCTTTTGACACGGGCAGTGATTTGCAACATAACCTGTTACTTATTGGCGGCATCACTTTCGTAGCAGCATTGATGGTTGCTTTTATCTTCACTTATATGCGAAGCGTTAGAACCGGTAATGCTATCTGGGGAACAACTTCCCGCCGTTTATTATGGAACACAATGATCCCGCTGGCTGTAGGCGGCATGGTAACCTTACGTTTTTTACAATTGGGATATGGCGGGCTTATTGCTCCTACCTGTTTACTATTTTATGGATTGGCGCTCATCAATGGCAGCAAATACACATTAACAGAAATACGCTGGCTTGGCTTTAGTGAACTGTTGCTTGGTATCGTGAACCTCTGGATGATAGGTTATGGATTGCTGTTCTGGGCATTCGGGTTTGGCGTATTACACATTGTGTATGGCGCAATTATGTGGTGGAAATATGAAAAGAAATAAAGAGTGAAATCAGCAAGATGAAAAACCCGATCGAACATTTAAATAAAATATTTGACAGTCGCGTAAGGCTGGGCATTATGAGCGCCGTATTGGTGAACGAAGAAGTGAATTTTAACGACCTGAAAGAACTCATCCAGGTAACCGATGGAAACCTTGCCAGCCACTTAAAAACATTGGAAGAGGCGGCATATATTAAAGTAAAAAAAGGATTTATAGGGAGGAAAACCAATACC
>JAQBNJ010000066.1 GCA_028288645.1 Sediminibacterium sp. | reverse complement strand
TGCTACATCATCAGAGTATACTGTTGTAAAACCTGCCTGTGAAAGCTCTTCCTGCAAAGCAGTTTCGCGTGAATAGATCTTTGTCCATTTGCGGTTTGTGATCAATGCCTGAAGTTGTGCCACCAGTTCTTCCTGATTTGCGCAAAAAGAAAAACGTCCTTCGAGCCTGGTAAAATTTTCTGCGAATTCAAGTTCCAGTTCCTGTTGTGAAGGAAGAAAAACACTTTCGTTCCCAGTACTTGCAGGAAATGGAACAGGCACTGGTTTAGCCAGTGCCTGTTTTATTTTGGTCAGAATATTTTCTCTAGCGTTGTTTGCCATTTATCCAATTGTAGAAGGTTCAGTACTTGTATCAGGATTGCTGATCGACGTGGCAGTATCCTGTGAAACAAAATGTTCCTTGTTTTCTTCGGGCTCTATCTCTAAAATTTTCTTTTCTTCAAACGGGCGTCGACCGATCAGTTCTTCCACATCGCTTTTATGTAACACTTCTTTGTCTAATAATTCTTTGGCCAAAATTTCTACCTGGCTCTTTTTCTCCGTCAGCAATTTAAGTGTGCGCTGGTAGGCATCATCAATGATCCCTCTTACTTCTTCATCAATGATCTTTCCTGTCTCTTCGCTGAATGGTTTGGTGAATGTATTCTCCTGTGTAGGATCATAAAAACTTACATTCCCCACTTTCTTATTCATACCATAGGCAGTAACCATGCTGTATGCGATCTTGGTGATCTGCTGCAGATCGTTGGCTGCCCCGGTCGAGATCTTTCCGAAAAATATTTCCTCTGCTGCACGGCCACCGAGTGTCATGCAGATCTGGTCCATCAGTTGATCGGTATTATATAAGTATTGTTCTGTTGGCGTGTACTGCGCATAACCCAGGGCCGCTGTACCTCTTGGTACGATGGTTACTTTTAATAATGGATACGCGTGTTCGAGGAACCATCCGCAAACCGCATGGCCCGCTTCGTGGTAGGCGATGATCGATTTTTCATGCGGCGCAATGATCTTGTTCTTTTTTTCCAATCCACCAATCACACGGTCGATCGCATCCTGGAAATCGATCATTTCAACAGATTCTTTTCCTTTTCTTGCGGCGATCAATGCTGCTTCATTACAAACATTCGCAATATCCGCACCGGCAAAACCAGGTGTTTGTTCTGCGAGCTTATGAAGATCCAGCGCTGCTGAAATTTTGATCGGGAGCAAATGCACTTTAAAAATAGTTTCGCGGCCTTTCACATCCGGCTTATCAATATAGATCTGGCGATCGAAACGTCCCGGGCGCAGCAAGGATGTATCCAGTACATCTGGCCTGTTGGTTGCTGCAAGGATAATGATCCCTGTATCTCCACCAAAACCATCCATCTCTACCAGTAACTGGTTCAATGTATTCTCTCTTTCATCATTGCTCATGATGGCGTTACGTCCGCGTGCACGTCCTATCGCATCTATCTCATCAATAAATATGATACATGGCGCTTTCTCGCGTGCCTGTTTAAACAGATCACGAACACGGCTTGCACCCACACCCACGAACATCTCCACAAAATCACTACCGCTTAAGCTGAAGAAAGGAACCTGTGCTTCTCCTGCCATGGCTTTTGCCAGCAGGGTCTTACCCGTTCCGGGAGGGCCGATCAACAAAGCGACTTTAGGGATCTTACCACCGAGGGCCGTATATTTTTTGGGATTTTTTAAGAAGTCAACGATCTCCATCACTTCTACTTTCGCTTCATCCAAACCAGCAACATCTGCAAATGTGATGTTTACTTTGGCGCCCTTATCAAACAGCGTTGCTTTTGATTTACCTATGCTGAAGATACCACCGGGACCACCTGCACCGCCCTGGCCACCCATTTTACGCATGAGCAATACCCATACACCCACGATCAATAATAAGGTAAAGATGATATTGGCAGCCGGCCCAAACCACTCGCCTTCGGTGATGGGGCTGATACTTACTTCCGGAATATTATTGTCTTTAGCAAACTGCCTGAGATTTTCAGGATAGGTTTTGCTATCTGCTACTTCAAACTCGAACAAGGGAGTGTTTTTCAGTTTGTCTTTAGAGACTACCGTTTTCTGCAGTTTATCAACATAGAATTTTTTGTAAAGGCTATCCTGTTTGATATACACGCGAACTTTGTCTTTGTTCTTTACCAGGTCCAGTTTCTCTACATCGCCCTGCATTAACATCTTTTGCTTGAACTCAACTTCATCTACTTTAATGGTTTCCGGTGTGCCTTTGATAAAATTGGCCAGTAACAATACGGCTGCAATAATTGCGTAGATCCAATAAATACTGAATTTGGGGCCTTTGCGCGGGCCTTCTCCTTTATCCTGTCCGTTTAACCTTGTTGGTTTATTTTCCTGTGACATATTCTTTATCCCCTGTATTAACTACGGTTTCTATTTGTAAAACGAATAACTGAACGTTATATTTTAAAATCCTTACAGATCGTGCATTTGCGAATCTGCATCACTCCACATTTCTTCCAGTTTATAAAACTTCCTGGCTTCGGGGTGCATTACGTGTACCACCACATTTACGTAATCGATCAGTACCCATTGCAATGCGGTACGGCCTTCGTGTTTATATGGCGCTTCCGCACATTTTTCTCTAACCTCGTGTTCAATATTATCGCAAATGGCTCTTACCTGGGTGGTACTGGAGGCTTCGCAAACGATAAAAAAATCGGCGGATGCTTCCGGTATTTTCCGGAGGTCGAGGCTTATAATGTTTTCTCCCTTCTTATCCTGTATCGCTTTGATAATTGCTTTGAAGATCTTAGAGTTGCGTGTGAGCCTTGTGATCGCACTTTTTTCACGGCTTTGTAAAACAGCAAGAGGTTCCAATAATCGATCTGGTTTAAATGATTAATTTTGCTTGTCCGCCGAGCTTCAGCGAAGGCGGATCCCACCCCGCTGAAGCTTCGGCGGTCGGGTAACTTCGTCAAAAATACTAATTCTTTGTTACCCTCAGATGTGAAAAGTACCATTGGGCAGCCATTCATGGAATTAACTGTGGTTGAAAGCACCAACATTTATGCCATGGAGCGCTTACAGGCTAATTTGGCGGCTCATGGAGCGGCTTTTTTTGCGCATCACCAAACAGCGGGAAAGGGCCAACGAGGCAAAACCTGGTCGGATGAGCCGGGTAGCAATATTGCTTTATCGGTTATTGTTGACTGTTCTTCCTTTTTACTAACCAAACAATTTCCTTTGAGTGTGATGGTTGCTGTGGCCTGCCATGATCTTTTTAACAAATATGCAACGGGCGGCACTTTCATCAAATGGCCCAATGATGTGTATTGGCGTGACAGAAAGGCAGCGGGTATTTTGATTGAGAACCAGGTA
>JAQBNJ010000060.1 GCA_028288645.1 Sediminibacterium sp. | reverse complement strand
CTGTAGCACCTCAAAATATTAATTAGTCCCCATGCCGTTGTTGGTCACACGATCAACAACAACTGTAAACCGGCGAAAACAAAAAAGGAAAAAATTTCATCTTCCTTTCTGCTGACTTGATTGTATTGAATAGTGCATCAAGCAATTAACGAATGATACGTTTCACTAAAATCTTCTCCATATATTTCTTTATACTTTGCCGCAAATTTCGTGTAGGTATTTTTAGCCAATGTATGATTCCCCAGCGCAATAAGGCATTTGCATTTTAATTTGAGCGCGTGTTCGTTCAGCTCATCAAAAGAGAATATAGCGTTGCATATTGAGATCATTTTTTCGGTTTCTGTATTTATATTTACTGTTTCGCTATACTTAAGCAACAGGTCAATTACAAAATTTGAGATCTCGGCCTTGATCCCATCGAGCCATGAATAATGGGTTTCCTGGAGAAAAGATCCTTCATGGAGTGTGTTCAGCAGTTTACCTGCCTGCAAAGAAATATCGGTTGTATCATCATGAAAAAATATCGTAAGATAATTGAGAAAGTCAATGTCCACCTGTGATAGATCGTATTCAAATTTCCATGCGCCGGTTTCGCGGCTTATAGTGCATCCACCTAATTTATCAAGAATATTTTTGAGTTTGACAAGATTTACAGAACGGTTATTTTTTGCATCCTTTATATCCTTGTCATTCCATAAAATATCATTGAGCTTCTCCGAAGAAACGCCTTTTTTATAACGTAATGAATCAATTAATATTAAAAGAAACATTTCTTTCAGCAATGGCGTAAACTGCCTGGTTATGTTACGCCCGTCGGAAGCGATCACTTCAAAACTTCCAAACAATATTATTTTGCTTTTTTTAGCTGGCAGCAGTGTGTCGCTGGTAAGTAATGTATCCTCTTCATGCTGATCTGAAGCGTCGGCATTTCCAGGATTCCCGTCAACAAAGAGTCCTGTTTCTTTCTCAATGTTTGTTTTAGGTACAACATGAGCGGTTGATGATGGCATGGTATGCTCAACATGCACAGGTTTTGCCAAAACGGGATGTGTACCGATTTCCGCCCCGGGTTGAAGTTGTCGTTTTCGATGATACCGCCTGTACAGAAAGTATACAATGGTAGAGATCAGTCCGATCAATAAAATCGTATAAACAAGAAAGTATTTACGATTGCCGGTGTTTTCCCGCAGCTCAGATGCAGTTATGTCATTAGGCGGAAAATGAATACTGTAAATCTTCACTTCGGATATATCATCTTTTGAAGTGTAAATGGTTGCTGCTAAAAGCAGGTTACTTTTTTTACAATAATAAAGATCCGCGAATGATTTTACATCATTAAAAGAATAGGGAAATGGCTTACCCAGCAAAGTGTAAGTTGGTTCCAATAGTGATCCTTTGATCAGCTGTAAATTATTATTGAAACGGTCATTCGGAAATATCAGTGCGTAATAACAATTGTTACTGCTATCTATTATGATTGAATTGGCAAATACAAACTGTTGGTCCGGCTCAGGCAGCGTATAAATTTTCTTAAAACTATTGAGTACCGCGTCATACTGTAAAAGATCGTAAAAATGTTTGGGGCTTAAAAGCTGGTCACCTTCTTTGCTCCCATAACCACCTATGATATAAGCGATCTTTCGGGAGCCTGTTGTACCAAGTCCTGCGAGATACCGTGGCGCAAAAAAATCGCCTGTTGGTGTCAGTGTATCCCATTTTTTTGTTGCAGGTGTATATTTTTGAACTGTATTTTTATATTTCAGTTGCCCGTATCCTCCCAGGATAACCAGGCTGCCGTCGTGCGAAAAAAACTTGTTTGCCTGCCAGAATTCAGTTGAGGGGGCCGCAACAAAATTTCGGTCCCATCTTTTTTTTGCAAACTCATATTCAGCAACAGCTCTTTGATCAATAAAGAAATTATACAGCCCGTTATTTCCGGGATTATAAAGGGATTGATTACCGGAGAGCAGTGTAAGCGGAACAGAAAAAGAGGAGGCTACAGGTTTCGGATTTTTGGCTGATAAGGTATACAGCGAGTCGGTACTTACAATGTACAGATTTTCTTCATTGGGATCGAAGGCTAAACTTGGACGGCCTTTAATGGTAATGCCCGCCAGGTTTTCCCAATTAACATGTTGGGGTTTTACCCAAACCGGGTTGGTGATCTTCGCCTGGATATGGCTTATCTTATCTTCTGCGCTCTCACCGGCTGATTCATCTAACGGCCAGTAATTCTGTTCTTTGCCATCTGTGGCTACCCTTATGTTCTTTATTTTCATAGGAGGAACATCTCTCGAAATAAAATTATGCTCATTGATCGCTCCGAACAAAAGCTTAAAACAATTGCTTTTCAAATTGAGCTTTTTGCTTTTCCATATTTTATTATTGCAGTAACAGGTAATTCCTTTGTCTGCATCAATCGTAAACCTGATCCTGTTCCAGTTTCCGGTTAGATCTGTGCTGTTTATTTCAAAATTGATATCAGTAAAAGTTTCGCCGGATACTATCCTGAAACTGTTTTTCTTTTGGTCATATATCAGGTCTATGTTTTGCCCCTGGGTATTGATCAGCCTGAAAACGTAGCCAAAGTATATGGAATAGTTTGGAATAAAACTTATTTCAAAAGAGAGATCGAGACTACCTGAAAAGCATATGGGCTTACCGGTGGTGAGATCCAGGGAAGTACGTTTTTCAGGAACCACTTCGTGGCTGGAAAATATCAGGCCATGCGATTGGGCATGTGCCTGGTGAAAGATTCCGGATAATAATATAGATAGTATACAAAACCGGAAAGTAATTCTTTTATATTTCTTATCAGTGATCATTGGGCAGTCCTGCAAACAGTTAACATTATTAATCAGACGGCAAATGCAATATATAAAATTAAGCAACCAGGCCATTTGCACGTACCACAATGTATGTGATTGACTGCATGTAACAGCGGAACTTTTAAGATTGTCTTTATACCTCTCTTGTAAATATAATAAATACCTGCCATCAGTAAAGATGCACACGATCAAAACAAGATGCGATGTCTTTTACATTTTATAGCGACATGAACTGTATTGTATTCTTCTATGGGCTTATGACGGGTAAGGCTAAGGCAGCCAAAATCAGCCAATGCAAATGCCAACGGATGTAAGAAAATCAACAGGACTACGGCGAATGGCTTGATCCGGTAAATGTGAAACATACTATTATAATGATAGAAGTTTTCTATCGTCGGGAAGCCGGATGGGTTTTCCATTCGTGATTTCAACCCGCCATGCAATACCGAACAAATTTTCCTGGCCACAGTTCAAAAATGGCCAGCCGGATTGTTAAATCAGTGTCGGATAAAATATTTTTTTTTCATTATTCTAAAAAAAATAAGCAGCCAGGAACAATTTCTAATTGTATGATAGTTAAGGTCTTATTCAAATTTAATAAACTAATTAATGGTTTAGTAATGGACTAATAAAAATTAATTTTTCTGTTAAGAGCTTATTAATGCATAATTAATGAGCTAACGCGTAATTCGTTTTTATTTTAACGAAACTGCTTGAAACTGTATGAGAAAAACTCTTGCCATTCTCGTTATGGTGCTATCTGCAGCCATAACCTACGCACAACCCAAAACTTTAAGAGGAAGTATTACTGACGAAAAAGGAACCCCGGTGCCAGGTGTTTCTGTCAGTGTAAAAAACAAACCTAACCTTCAGGCAATCTCCAATGACGGAGGTGTGTACGAAATTAAAGTGACGGATGCCGCCAATGACATTCTTGTGTTTACCAATGTAGGCTTTACAACACAGGAGATCAAAGTAAGTAACAGGACATCATTCGATGTAAAGTTGCAATCTTCCCAAACACAACTGGAGGATGTAATCGTGGTTTCTGCGTTAGGTATTAACCGAAAGCAAAAATCCCTGACCTATGCTTCGCAAAGTATAGACACCAAAACGCTTACAGAAGCGAGGGATGTGAATTTTATGAGTGCCCTGTCCGGTAAAATAGCCGGCCTGCAGGTTACAGGAACAGGCCAACCTGGCGGAAGCGTTCGAATTACGCTTCGCGGAGACAATTCTTTATCCGGCACCAACCAGCCGCTTATTGTAGTGGATGGTGTTCCTATCGAGAATAGTCCGGGTGATGCAGGCAACATCGATTATGGAAATGCGGTAGCTAATATAAACCCTGACGATATTGAATCCATCACTGTACTGAAAGGCCCGAATGGGGCGGCTCTCTATGGTGCAAGGGCAGCAAACGGCGCCATATTGATCACGCTTAAGAAAGGGAAACCAGGAGGTGACGGTACCCTGGGGATAGATGTTAATCAGAACCTGCAGCTTTATAAAATAACAGCTTTCCCTGAATACCAGAATATATATGGAGAAGGTTCAAATATGCGATTGGCGGGTAGTAACGTAAATAACGTAAACCCGGCCAATGGTGGCGTAAACATGGGTACGAGTAACCAAAGCTGGGGCGCCCCCATGCTGGGACAGCCATACAATACCTATGGCGGCGTACCTATTGCGGGCGGATATGCCCCGCAAAGCAGTAACGTAAGTGATCTTTACCAGGGGAGCCTGACCAATTCAAGTAATATATCTATCAGTAAATCCGATGCTAATTCTGCGTTCAGGCTTTCGTACGGGTTTACAAAGGGAAACGATGTCATAAACAATCTGAACCTTATCAATAAGCATAACCTGACGCTTACCGCTTCACGGAATATCGGATCAAAAATAAAGATCGAAACAAGGATCGCCTATACCAACTGGAATACAAAAAACAGGATGATCAAGAACCTGGATGCCTCGAATCCCTTGGCCTTATACGTGTACATGGCCCGGAGCACAAGACTGGATGGTTTTCTGCCTTATATGGATGCCAATGGAAATTCCATTGCCACCGGCCAGGTGAATAATACCGAAAATCCCTACTGGTCCATTTATGCCAATTCAAATGAGGATACCCGCTATGCGCTGAACGGCGGTATAACTGCTACTGTAGACCTTGCCCCCGCGTTAAAATTCAGGGGAAAGGTAGTAGGTGACCTTGCAAACACTGAGAATTATGTTAAAAAGGAACTGTGAGGGAGAACAACGCCGCTCGGCTCATATTCCAACGACTTAAGAAGACAGAATAACTGGTATTATGAAGGAGTATTGACCTTTAACAGGCAACTATTTCACTCTAATCTCAGTCTTAATGCCATTGCTGGTGTAAGCCTCGACAAGCGGAATGTCCTTGACAGGTCCGCATCCATAAGTTCTTTACTGGTACATAATATGCCAAGTATCGGGAATGCCAATGCAGTGCCTACTGCGGCTGAGTCCCTGAACAGGTCCGAACAGCAATCTGTTTTTGGCCAGGTATCATTGGGCTATAAAGACTTTTTATTCCTTGATGTATCCGCAAGGAATGAGTGGTCCTCCACACTGCCTGCAGGCAGTAACTCCTTTTTTTACCCGATGATCGGTGCGGGTTTTCTATTCTCCCAGTTCATTAAAGACAAAGACATATTAAGCTCCGGTAAATTAAGACTGAACTATGCAACCGTGGGTAACAGTACAGGCGCATACCAATTGCTGAACACCTATTCACCACAGGGATTGTATATGGGTTTCCCCTACCTGGCTTATACCACGCAACTTAAGAATGCGAACCTGAAACCTGAGCAGGCAACTTCAAGGGAAATAGGGCTTGACTTATCATTCTTTAAAAATAAGCTGAATGTCAGCGCAACGTATTATAATAACAGTACCATCAACCAGATCGTTAACGTACAAACTTCCAATGAAACCGGTTTTAACAACAGGATAATAAATGCCGGCGAAATTCAGAATACAGGATTTGAACTGGGTGTGAGCGCCACACCTGTACGGACAAAAAAGTTTCTATGGACATCATCACTGAATTTTGCTACCAATAAAAGCCTGGTGGTTTCTCTTCTGCCCAATGTGAACAGGATACAGTTAGGCGGCAGGTTAGGAATGACGGTTAATGCTTTGGTGGGCCAGCCTTTTGGTATTCAAATGGGCAACAGGCCTTATATGGTGGGCGATACAATCCTTGTTGGTACGAGCGGAAGAAATATTGCGGAAGCGAATGTTATTACCGGTAACCCACGTCCTAAATGGACAGGCGGTTTTTCAAACTCTTTTTCTTATAAAGGCTTTAGTCTCTCGATTACTGCAACCGTTAAATGGGGTGGGGTAGTATTCTCCGAATCCTATGGCCGCGCTATGTTCCAGGGAACTACTGCAAAAAGCCTGGAGGGCAGGGATGACTATTTCTTCAGCAATTTTATATTAGGCGAAAGTGGTAATGAACAGCGTAACATCGGTCAGACGGTGGGTACTAACATAACCCGTTACCTGGATTCGATGCGTTCAAAAGGCCTCCAGTATCCCAATGCCTATTTAGCTAAAGCGGATCCGGTAACAGGTGTACTTCTTACAGACAAGAACGGGAGATATATGGTAGGTAATAAAAGTATCGGTTGGGTATTTCCTCAATTGATACTTGGAAATGATAAAACACTGAATGATGTTCCTTACCTCACGTTTGATGCCACTTCGATCAGGATAAGTGAAATTGTTTTGGGATACACCATTCCTGCCAAAGCTCTTGGGAAGAGCTTTGTGAAAGGCGCTTTTGTGGCTTTTACAGCCAGGAACATATGGCAGATATACCAGAAGACGCCTGTTGGAATAGATCCTGAAGCCGCTGCGGGTACAACCAATGGAACAATGGGCACTGAATCAGGTGGTTCTTTTCCTTACGCCATATTGGGATGCACCGTGAAATTATCCTTCTAATCAACAATTATTAAACAGTCATAATGAAAAAGATATCATACTTATTTATAACAATCGTACTCATTACTGCATCCTGTACAAAAGGATTCCAGGAACTGAATACTGATCCCACTCAATTTGTAAAAGTTACACCTGAGGCCCTGATCGAGACCGCCATTAAGAGAACAGGTGATATGATCGGGTCCGCCGGGCTGAACAGCGGTATCAATACGAATATGTGGGAGATCGCCAATTTTGTAGAGCCAGGTGCAAGATATGCCGCCGGTGACCAGGGAGTATGGCAAAACTGCTATGTGAATATTCTGGAGAATTTAGCGCAGGTAGAAGCCAATTATGGCGCTGACACTTCATTTGTGAACCGGGTACAGATCGCGAAAATCTGGAAGGCATATACCTACTCTATCCTTGTTGGTTTTTTTGGCCCTATACCTGTGGCGGAAGCAAATAACCTGAACAACCTGAATGTGATAAATTTTGAATCGGAAGACAGTGTGTACACGAAAATATTATCCATGTTAAAGGATGCAAGCGTAAAAATCGATATCACCAAAACAAAGGATAAACTGACGTACGATGTAGTATATGGCACCGCGACGAATCCATTGGTAAGCTGGAAAAAATTCGCTAATACGCTTCGTTTACGGATCGCATTGCGTTGCAGGAAGAACCTGGGTGGTGTGGCCACTGAAGCCATACAGTCGATTATGGCAGATGAGTCTAACTTAATTAATTCAGAGGCAGAAACCATGAAAGTGCCTTATGAAAACGTCAATAACAACGAGAACCCATATTATAAGTATTATATCAAGGGAGCATTTTCCGGCAATTTTCCCAGGATGACAGATATGATGTTTGTATACCTGCGGTCATATAAAGACCCGAGGATAAACTATTTTTTCGATTCGGTAAAACTTACCAGTAGGTATCGTGTAACAGATACGGTTACCAGCCTCGCAGACGACTCTTTACGCATCATTACCTATCCCATTCCACATTATGGCCTCAATAAATCCGGTGCCTTATTGCCGGGCTGGACTGCTACAACTGCAGGGACAACCAGCCCGCAGGGACAAACCAACCAGCCGGGATTGACGGGCGTAAGTGCCTATTCAATGCTGGGATCTGCGATTATTAACAATCCGTCACGCCCGATCATCCTCCTCGGTTATGCAGAAGCGCAGTTCCTGAAAGCCCAGGCTGCGATATTGGGACTCGGCGGAGCGCAAACTCCCGAGAGCTATTACACTTCCGGCATTGATGCGAACTTTGCTTTCTGGGGAGTAAGTAATGCTGCGCGGGATGCATATAAAGCCGGCAATGGCGTGAAATTTGGAACTACCGGCACAGGATTCTGGAATTACCTTCACATTGTAAAAGCCGATATTCCTGCAGGCGATATCAATAAGATATACCACCAAACCTGGTTATCCTATTTCCCTGACCAGCCATTTGATGCATGGTGCCTGCAGCGCCAGACGAGGTCACTCAATTTATCACCGCATACAACCCCTGGCCTTCCGGCACTCCTTTTCCAGGATATTCCGGATCGTGGAATATATCCTTCGACTGTTAACACGCAAAACCCAACCGGGTATCTTGGAGCACTTACGCTTCTCGGGGCCTCAGGTTTTTCTGATGAAACAAGCAATCCTTATCTACGCTTAAGGTTCGAGGCGGCCTATACAGTACCCGACTACAATGCAATACCGGCATTCTATGATAATTCTGCCGCCACGAAATGGTATGGAACCACTATACAGG
>JAQBNJ010000051.1 GCA_028288645.1 Sediminibacterium sp. | reverse complement strand
TTTGAGGCGGATCTTTTTGGCGAGGTCGAGGTTGCCGGTAAAAACGTAACCGGTATATCCTTTACATTGATTCTTAAGGAAATCACCCATTCTTGCATAAGTAGCGTTCAGTTCGATCTCATCGCCCAAACGTTCGCCATATTCGGGATTGAACATGATCACGCCATTGGGATCCTGCGGAATAGGTGTTTTTTCAAAATCACATACTATGAAACTGACCAGGTTCTCAACACCTGCAGCTGCCGCGTTGGTCTTCGCAATACTGATCGCGAGTTCACTCCTGTCTGAAGCCGTCACCTGCAAACCGGGCACATCTTTAACCTGTTCCTGCAGTTTTTTCTTTTCTGTCTCATACACTTCTTTCTGATAACCCAGTATGTGCATGAACGCATAATGATTCCGCAGCAATCCCGGCCTGCGGTTGGTAGCGATCAATACTGCTTCGATCGCTAATGTTCCCGAACCACACATCGGATTGATAAAAGGAGCTGCCCTGTTCCATTTGGTTGATAAAATCGTTGCTGTTGCCAGAGCCTCCAGCATAGGCGCTTTACCAGGGAGTTTACGATAGCCGTGTTTGGCCAATGTTTCTCCTGATGTATCTAAAAATATTTCTGCTTCTTCGTGTTTCCAGAAAAGATATACGACTGCACCTGTTAATTCAGAACCGGTAGAGGGTCGTTTGCCAGTCGTGTTACGCATCCTGTCCACGATCGCATCTTTCACACGCAGATTGGCGAAAAGATTGGTTTGTATAGTAGGATGAAACACATTACTGGTCACTGAAAAATAACCATCCGATGCGATCATCGTTTCCCAATCGACAGTGAGCAGGTTATTGTATAATTCATCCGGATCATTACAGGTAAAAGCTTTCAGCGAATACATTACCTGGCTGGCGCAGCGAAGGTTAAGGTTCAGCCTGATACAATCCGCCACCGTACCCTCTAATTCAACACCGGTTTGAAAAGCACGCACAACTGTAAACCCCAGTTCTTTTACTTCTGTTTGTAGGACTGGTGATAACCATTTGTGACAGGTAATAATGATGCGGCTTGGTGTTGAAAATGCTTCCATTGCTGCAAACTTAAGGCAATATTTTTTTATGAGTCCGGGAGGCTAAAGCGACCTGCAGCTAAACAGGAGTCGCTTCTACCCATCAAAACCCTTTGCAGACACGATACAGAAGCAGGATACCTATCTTTTTGCCAGTTCAATTAACTCATTAATATTTCTACCAAGGTAAGGTTGCCGTTTTGAAGAGGTGATTAATTTTAAGAGAAGGAAATTTTTATCTCGTGTTTCGAAGTGTAAACTGAGAGTTGTATGTTTTTTATTGAGTCCCATATTGATCTTCAATTCCAGATTTGATGTTTGGCTTGAAATAAGCATATCCTGATGAAAATCATTCAAAGCAGTTGCTGAATCAACCAGGGGTAGTGTAATATTTAAAACGTGATCGTTGTTATTGGGTGACAATTCAAACTCAAATGGTATATAACCATCTATTTTCTTAATAACGGAAACCCTTTGAACGCCGCCTTTTCGCGGATAAGAGAATTTATAGTACCCATTTACATCAGAGATAATTGTGTATTTCTGATTTATAATAATAGAAGCATAAGAAACCGCTGCCCCGTTTTGATCCTTTATGGTTCCTGAAATATAAACAGAATCAAACGCAGGTACTGTTTTGGAAAAATATTCTGCTTTACTCTTGTCCAGTATTGGCAATAAGCTATCCTTGAAATTAAGGATGATTAAACTATCGGCAGATAATCTCCACGATCCATATCCAATATATTTTATGTCGTCTTTATTAAAATCGACAAATATAAACGTAGAATCCTTTTTAATTAACCAATAACCGCAAATGGCATTGTCTGTGCATATTCCGCCGGAATATATACCTTCTATCAATCGGATCTTTTGTTCCTGGGAATAATTTACCTTGCCCATCGTCAGGAACAGGAAAAAAAATAAGTATTTATTTTTCATATAAATATTCTGATCCTCCTTATTTTTCCAAAATTGAAAAAAAAATTGACAATGGAATTTCAGATTGAGTCGAATGGAACTATTTTATGCAGACCGGGCAGCTCTTTTAAAACCGTGGTAATTCTAAAAGGACAGGAGGGAAAATAATACAGTTCAATGATTGGTAGCTTATATTCTTGTTATCCAAAAATCCTGTAAAATTAAGCATATGACGAAAACTGTAAACATTTTGTGTATCAGGTGGCGTACCGTTGTCCTGTATTTTGGTAGCAAAGTACAAGGTGTTATTGATTAAAAACATTGTATCACCGGGCACAACACATTTTTGAAGATAGTAATTAACCGGTATCAAAAGAGTAAGGCTGTCTGAAAGAAGATTACGTTTAGGGAGAATCCAATCCCCATTGGTTTTTTGTAATACTTCGTTTAAAAATTTTTTCATGAAAAATGGAGTGCCTTCGTTAAACGCGACCTGATTTAAAGTTCCATCGCCATGAATTGTAAACTGCATGAAACAGACGCCTTTTCCACAACCATCGATTGTAGAATAATTTTTTCGGAAGTTTTCCTGTAGCATACAACCAAAATCGCATTTTGCATCTTTCATATGTGGAGCGACGGCCTGTTGGGCATAAACGTGGTACACTCCTAAAAAACATGTTAGCAGTAGACTTGCTTTCTTAAAAAAACTATTTTTCATAGATCAATAAATTCTTTTCTCGGCAGTGTCTTCATCATCCCACACTGATACAAAAAGCGCGGAGTGTTCGCCGCGAACGTCTCTCGCGAGAGGACTTCGCGGTTTGAATTCCTACGCTTATTATATATCATTGATCATGATGAGGAGCATTGGCTTCAGGTTTGCATTGCAAGTATAAATCGCATAGCATTCCGCATTCTCAAATATCATTATTCCTGCAATGAAGATGAAGTTAGATCAATATCCTGTAACTCCATATAAGTTACCATGGGATATACGCCCTGCTCACCTGTATAATAATATTTCGCAGAACTATGCGGATATTCTTCAGGCAATTTGGCGAGCCCTGCTTTACAGGGATTTTGGTGAATGTAATTTGTTTTCTGCTGCATGAACGGAATACTGTAACACTCTTTCCTATCGAACGAAGGCTCAAAAACTTCATGTTTTTTATTGTGCATTTTTCAGTTGCGTTAACCCATCCTGCCAATTGATCCAATATGTCTTTTCTGTTCTGCTCCCGCAGCAATTTCACCAATTCATAGGCCATAAACCGTTTGCCGTTTCCAACAATGGTATTGATAGATTGATTGGTTGTTCTGAAAGCAATTAATGCATGAAAGTGATTGGCATGATCACATAACCGGCGATATGGTGCCCCTGTTGTTTGAGATGATCGAACCACCGATACACTGCATGATACCCATTGGTGATTCTGAATAACGGCACCCAGTTTGCACAGGTGATTGTGATGGAGAAAACACTATTGGGTTCTGCTATTTTCTTTCTTACACTCATTGTTTTTGTTTTGTTGAAATTACAATGAATGGATGGGCTGAATATTGCGGTTTATACCTAAGGGGAAGCCTGCTTCCTCAAGATGGTTAGTGATAGAAAATAAGTTTTGCAATTCAAACCGCGAAGTCCTCTCGCGAGAGACGTTCGCGGCGAACACTCCGCGTTTTCTGCATTAGCGCGCCATTATGAAGATCCTGCGGAGAAAGGAAACCTGATCTGTAATTGAATTCAACAATATATTCTTTAGACCATGCTGTTCTTTCAGTTCTCTAATCAATTCTTTAATATGCGCCAGTAGAAGATGACCAATACAGTGCATCAATAAAAACAGAAAATCTGGCCCAATTATTTTGCATGGTATTGAGGTAATTTAAGTAAAATAAACTCTTCAGTTTTTATTATCAGAAACCATGAATTTAATATTCCCGCTAAATGCGCCCATATCACTTACCCCCTGCAAAATGCAGTTAAATTTTCCACGTACATCATTGGTATAAAATGAAAAAGACGCTTCTCCATTTTCATCTGTAAATATTTCGGGAATCCAGTGAAGGGTTGTATTAACCAACTGCTTTTCTGATGCTTTTTTGAACGAAATCAGATAGGGATATTCCTCAGCATACCACACACTGTTAACCGTTCCCATATAAGGCGGCAGATTTTTATAAATGCAGTGATAAATAATGTTACCGAATTTCTCACCTTCATAAGGTCTACTTAATGGTTCATCATGTAATTTACAATTGAGAATGCCTTTTGCGCATACATAATCGTCACATAAACCATTTGAATTCATTACACCGATATAATTTTCCGGTGAATACCTTTTTTTAGCTGAAACAACTACTTCATCCAGTTCTACCCCGGCAAGATCATGAAATTTGTCTTTCTCTTCGAGCGTAAATTCATCGATCGAAACCGCATTCATTGGATAATATTTATTCGCCAGCCACCCATCCATCGCCGCCCATGGCGTATCAATATTAAGCTTGTACCCCATATCCGCCGTATTCTTTACACCAACGATAACTTTCCTTGTAATCTCCCCTCGTTTATATAAGTACGGTATTACAAATCTTCCTGCATTATCAGACATTATTGTGACTGGTTGCGCGCCTAAAATAACTATGCCCACAGGTTTCTTAATTAGCTTTCCCTGATATAGTACATGTCCGTCAAATGGCCTGAATGGCAAAGAGGTATCTGGTCCCCAGGTATTCCCTGCGGCAACAGCACCAACCTGGAAAAGTGTATGCACAATGTTGGCCATATTCGCAGTTAGTTCCTGGCCAGGTAGCAAGGAAGAAGATTTAGTTAAAAACCGATCGAAATTCTGAAACCGTTCTATATCCGTGAAACGTTCGTTGACGAATTGATTTAAAGCACAGGAAAAAGAAAAACTACTTTTAACCGGCCGGCCCTGTGCATTCTTTATTCTTACCCTCACATTCACTTTCGACCGAGAATGATATTCTGACGAATCCAATTCCATTGTAACTGCAATCCCATCGTCCCGCTTCACAAATATCGATTGTCGTTTCAGAACATTGCCATTTTCATCAAACAGGCTAACGGTTGCTATCCCTTTTGTCCACTCCTGTACTGGAATTTTTATTGTTCCTGAATTACTTGTGAGGGCAACATAGACTCCAAACAACATTTCCTGGTTATTATGGATAACTAAAATACACTTCCTGCCTTTCGGTGGTGTGTTAATAGTAACAGACAAAGTATCTTCTACCAACAGTTTGTCAATAGTGAGATAGTATCCATTTGTATCAATTTCAGGTAATCTTTGTATCGGAACAGGTAATCCATCAACCTTAATCAGGTATTGTTTACCGGCATGTGGTTCAAAAGTAAAAAGCCCCCTTCCATGTACATCTGAGGTAAATGAAAGTATTTTTATTTCATTTTCAAAAAGTGCTGCTCTAGCAGCAATCGGCTTACCATTTGCATTCGTTAATTCAAATGCGACCGGCATTTGAATTCCGTTCGTCAGTTTGCCATTCTGCGTAAAGACCCGAATGGCAGGCACTTCATTTTGAAAATGAACGGGCATTTTAAATGCCATTGTTTTTTTCAGTTTTGTAATAATACCCGAAATTTCAGTTTGATGTAACCTGTAATCTACAGGCATCCTAATCTGTACATCGCCGAACTGGTCAGCGGTCAAACTACCTGTTTGCTGTTGTGTTCCGTCTGCAAACAGGGCATATATCATCTGTGCGTTCGATGCTTCACCATCCTCAGTGCGAATGTGACAGTTGACCCACGAATTGTCATTTTTCTGTACAGGTGTCATTTGCATTGTGAATGGTGGCCTACGGCCGGCCAAGACAACGGATTGGTGAAAATATTTTTGATTGGCGTTCTCCAAGAAAAGATTAGTATAGGCCACAATTCCATATTCACCTGAAAAGAGCGAATCTGGAATGATTATTTTGCCCGAGCTTTTGCCTGATTCCATTACATAAGACTCTGTTCTGATTATCTTTCTTGTCATTTCATCAACCAACAAAACATGTAGAGTATGGTAAGAAGGCTGTTCACTGCCTGGATGTAACAGGTAAGCCGTGAACCAGATTTCATCACCGGTCTTGTATGCCGATCTATCTAAATGAAGGAACAAGTCTGTTGTATTGACAGAATCTTTTAGATGAAGTTTATTTCTGAGCCTTGCAAACAAACTATCGGTACTCTGTCCATGTAGCC
>JAQBNJ010000555.1 GCA_028288645.1 Sediminibacterium sp. | reverse complement strand
TACGTGAAATTCATCAACTCCATAACACATATTGGCAAAGGCAAATTCACCATTGAACTGGGCATTGAAAATGTGCTGATAGGTACCGGTTACCAATGATTGAATTCCGGGGTCAGTTTTATAAAAGTCAAGGCTTCTTGCCGTGGTAAGGGTTTCATCCAGGAATGTTTTTTTACAGGAAGGGGCGATCATCATCAATACAATGACTGCCATACTAACAATAAATTTATTATTTTTCATATTACAGTGTTTTGTTTTTAGAATGTTGCATTAATGCCAAGGGTAAAACCACGGTTGTAGGTGGCAGCTCCCCCGTTGTCCATATCAAGGTATTTGATTTTTGAAAAGAGATCTCCTGGGTTGGCAACCTGCAGGTATACCCTCATATTAGACATACTTAATTTTTTTGCAACTTTCGGATCAAGATTATAGGATGCAGAAATATTCCTGATTTTTATAAAGGATGCTTCCAGGAATCCCAACGAGCTGGAATAAAGATCACCGGTACCTGTGGAATAAATTGGTTTTTGATACTCAGCGTTGGTATTGATTTCTGTATAATAATTGAGCGCGCGTGTGCTTGATCTTGCCACCATCGCTTCCCCCCCGGTATTAAACAGGTAGTTCAGGCGGCCGTATAAAAAGACTGACAATTCAAAATTCTTATACGTAAACGCATTCGTCATACCAACGATCCAGGTTGGACGGGTAGAGCCGATGATCACACGGTCATTGTTTGCATCAATTTTATTATCACCATTTTGATCTACCGGCCTTACATTTCCTGCTGAGAAACTGCTTCCGTTGGCATTGAACTTTTTGTATTCAGTTGAATCAGATAAATGCCATAAACCGTTTGCCCTGATACCATAAATGACGCCGATAGACTTTCCAATAAACCAGTTATTGTTAATGTCATCCTGCTCGCCATTAGCTAAAGAAACAATTTTCTCTTTTTGCCATGAAACATTTAAGTTGGTCGTCCATTGAAACTCTTTAGTGGTCAGGTTCACAGTACTGATACTGATATCGATACCATGGTTTGCTGTTTGCCCGATGTTTTGTAACGTGGAACTAAAACCGGTAACCGTAGGAATGCTGCGCGACATTAACAGGTCCTTGGTTTTAGATTGATACACATCAATTACACCGGAAACACGGCGGTTGAATAAAGAGAAATCAAGACCGAGGTTATACTGCGTTGTTTTTTCCCAGGCAAGATCCGGGTTGGCATAAACGGAAGATGGCAAGGACCCTGCAGTGATCGTAGTCACAAAAGGATAAAACAATGGTGTAATGGCTCCTTTAGTAGTATAGGCATCCACTGCCGAATTACCTGTGACACCTGCCCCTAAACGAAGTTTTAGGTCATTCACCCAACCGATGCCCTTCATAAAACCTTCCCGGCTTACACGCCATGCGATTGCAGCGCTGGGGAATAATGAGTATTTCTTGCCTGGTGCAAATTGTGAGGCTCCATCCTCACGGGCGGATACCGTTAATAAATACCTGTCGTCGAAACTATAGTTCAATCGTGCCATGTAGCTCACTAATTGACGCTCTATTAAATCAGCATTTTTAGTTACAGTGAGATTCGCTGCGGGTATAACCGTTTGGTTAAGCGTATTCCATTTTTGACTTGCAAATGGAATCCCGGTTCCGGTAGTGGTGGTAACAGGGTCAGCAGTAAATTTAGTGGCACTTTGTAAAAGTGTGAGGCCGAAACTGTGTTTCTTTATTGTTTTATCGTAGTACAATAAATTATCAATGGTATAGGAAAAAGTCTGGGTCTTCTGGAGCGAAGCAGAACTGGTACCGCTGCTGGCAGCTGATAAGGCATCAATGTAAACGCCGTTCTGGTTCGAAGCGAAATCAGGTCCGAAATTCATCCGGTATCTCAGGCCTTTTAGTGCAGGGATAATCGCACCGAAATCAACCTGCGAATATAAACTTCCAAAGGCCCGGAGAGAACTGCGCTGGTCCTGTGTATAGGTCCATTCATCTACAACGTTCTTAAACGCAACATCACCACCCGGGTAAAGCACCCTTGCGCCTGTTGCATCATAAGGCACCGCATACGTATAAAGTCTCGCCGCGGATCCATAGATGCTTGTAGCAGGGCTACCAACAAAAGAACCAATAAAACTTTGAGATTGCCCGAACTCCTGCACACTCGTGGTTACATTCATTGTAAGACCCATAGAGAACCAATCGGTAGCCTGGATATCTACACTTGCTTTCCCGGAGTATCTTTTAAATTGCTGGCCAATGGATGTGCCTTTATTGTCCAGATACCCGAATGAAGCATAGGCTCTTATTTTGTTGGTACCTCCACTAACACTTAATGAATGGTCGCCCGTAATGCCGGTTTGCGTTACCAGGCCTTTCCAATCGGTAGTTGGCACCAGTGAACCATCCCATTTGCCGGAAGCCCAGCCCTTGTTGATATTTTCCCATCCGGCAGGATCGCTGGTAGCGAGGAATATCGTCTTGTCATTATTTACAGTGGGGGCATCGCCTCTTGGGTATACTGCCGGGTTTGAATAATAATAAGCCCAACGGCGAAAATCGATAGCCGCCGAAGCTGTCATGGACGGTGACTTATCCACTATATTTTCGGTAGTAACTGAACTGTAAAGACTTAATTGAAGTTTTCCTGCTTTACCCTGCTTGGTAGTAATAATGACTACGCCATTTGCGCCTCTTGAACCATAAATGGCAGAAGCTGATGCATCTTTCAAAACATCTATGGATTCTATATCGTTAGGGTTGATATATCCGATACCCCCGGTAGTTAGTGGAATACCATCCACCACGAAAAGCGGGGTGTTGGATGCAGTTAAAGAACGCACCCCGCGAATGTTGATACTGCCTATCTGGCCCGGACGGTCATTGGAAGTAATATCCACACCGGCCACTTTCCCCTGCATCGCCTGCAGTGCATTGGCCACCGGCCTTGACCTGATCTCTTTCTGGTTGATACCGGCAACTGAGCCGGTTACATCTTTCTTTTTTACAGTAGCATAGCCAATTACCACAACATCTGACAGCGCGCCTTCCAGCGGCGCCATCGAAACCGGCAACTCCGATTTATTACCTACAACTATTTCCTGTGTGTCGTATCCAACATAGGTGAATACTAACACAGATCGCGGCGAGGCAACATTAATCTGATACCTTCCATCTTTTTTTGTGGTAACGGCGTTGGTAGTACCTTTTTCCTGAACGGAAACACCTTCCATAGGTAGTTTCTTATCATCAGCAATCATACCCCTAACCGTAGAGGTAGTTTGTGCGTAAGAAAAAACGGAGGTGAGAAAAATTAAGGTAAAGACATAAAGCCCCCTTTGTTGGACAATTCTTTTAATCATATAGCAGCAATTTTAGGTTACTTGATACCGAAAAATTACTAATATGATTCAAATTAACATCCTGCACCATCCTGCTCCATCCTGTTTCGGAGTACATTATTTATGTAATGCAAGGACTGTGAAAGGGCATGAAAACCGGCCTGATAATGGTAATCCGGCCTATAAATACAAAAGTAGATGTGATAAATGGAAAAAGTTGATCCTGATCAATAATCAGAAAATATTTGTTGATATAAATCACTTTTATTTTCTGGCAAGTAGCATAGGCAAATTAATCTTTTAATATCCTCTGTAATTGCCTGGCTGTTTTAAATCCACATTGAGCGGCTATGTATTCAATCGTATATTCAGGATTATTGATCATTGTATTGGCGTATTCCTTCCGTAAAAGGGTTAAGTATTCCAAAACAGTTGAACCGGTCTTTTCTTTAAATACCCTGCTTAGGTTCCTTGGACTCATTCCTACAAGGGATGCAAGTGATTCAATACTATTTTCTTTGGAAAGGTTTTCAATAAGGTAATCCTGCACTTCGTGGATCTGAGGATTAATGTGGTTCCGATAATCCAGGTAGATGCTTTGTTGCCTGTGTTTCCCGCTTCTTCGGTGATAAACAACGAGTCCTCTTGCCACCTTATGGGTAAACAGCGGGCCTTTCAGATCTTCAAGAATTGCCAAAGCCAGATCAATCCCGGCGCTGATGCCGGCACTGGTATAAACATTGTTACTCTTTATAAATAGAATATCGGTTAATACTTTTGCCCTGGGGAATTCCTTTTGTAAAGTATTCACTCTCCTCCAATGAGTGGTACATTCCGTATCTGTTAACAGGCCAGCGTGCCCTAAAGCAAAAGCGCCATTACAGATAGAACATACCAACACTTTATTTTCTGAGCATTTTTTTAGCCATTTAAAAAAATCATTTTCTGCACGAAATGAGATGCTTTGTATAGACTCATGATCCATTCCGGGTACAAAAACAAAGTCGCCTTCTTTTAAGTCTGCTTCTTCATAACCTGGCAATTTACCAAACCCCAGTCCGGCAGTACTTACCGGTTCCTTGCTAAATTGATAAAATTCAGTTTCAATCTTGAACCCATAAAATTTGGCTTCTGTAA
>JAQBNJ010000535.1 GCA_028288645.1 Sediminibacterium sp. | reverse complement strand
GATGCAAATCCAACTGAACTTACCACCAGCGTAAAAGGTAATTTCTGGTTGATGATCAGTGAGAATTTCCCCGTTGAATCTGTTGAAGTTCCCTTGGTCGTATTCTTGATCGAAACACTTACCGATGGCAGGCCTTCATGGTTCTCTCCCACGATCTTTCCTGTAAGAATAAGCGCACCATTTAGTTGTGCCTGTAAAATAAAAGGTGTGAAGAATAATATGAATAGATATATTTTTTTCATTTGATAATAGTTATTTGATTGAATAGCCAGGCAAAACAATAGCATGTCGCTTGTAAGCAACGAAATTTGAACTGCTGATCTGGTAGCAGGCTATAAAATTTCCCGGAAAATAAATGCTGTAAAAAAAGACATTTTAAAAGATCAACATCGTCTTTTTGAATTCCTGATCATGAAGTTTTATTAATGTTGGTTATGGTTTACTTAGCTTAAACTAAGTTTTGAAAAACGAAGATAATACAATCCTACTAATTTAGTAGACTTTTAGTAAATATTTTTTTCCTCTCGGATTTCTCTGTGAAACTCCGTGCCCTCTGTGTCTCTGTGGTGAAGCCCTCGCTTAGATTTTTTTAACCACAGAGACACGGGGGACACAGAGGTACACAGAGAAAGAACTTAGTTCGATACCCAATTTTGGCGAAGAGAAAAATCGCCGAAGGTTTCATTTGTTTCTTTGTTCGAGGCGTAGGTATTGAAGAGTTCATCGAGAGAAAAAAGTATCTCTTCTTCACCAATGTTTTCTTTATAGATCTTATTGAGCCGCTCACCAATGCGGTCACCACCGAGGTGCATATTGTATTTCCCTAAAGCAGTTCCAACAAACCCGATCTCTGCTGCATAAGATCTCGCACAGCCATTGGGGCAACCGGTCATTCGTATAATGATCTCCTCATTATCCAGTGAATGTTTACCAAGTAGCAACTCTATCTTATCTATCAACGATGGTAAATAGCGCTGTGCTTCTGCCAATGCCAGCGGACAGGTAGGAAACGCCACACAGGCCATAGAGTTTTTCCGGATCACAGAAGTTGCTTCTGTACCGGCATCTATCCCAAACTCTGCAAGAATATTGCTGATGGTATTTTTATCCTCAGTCAATACATCACTGATGATCACATTCTGGTTGCAGGTAAAACGAAAATTGGCTTTTCCTGTTTTTGCAATAGCCAGTAAAGCCGATTTAAGTTTTGTGTTCTCATCATCCAGTATCCTCCCGTTTTCTACAAATGCAGTGTAATACCACAAATCTTCCGAATTCTTATCCCACCCGAAAAAATCCTTCCGGCTGGTAAATACAATTTCCTTCGCAGGCTCCAAAGAAAACCCAATACGTGTTTCAAGTTCTTTTACAAACCACTCAACACCATATTTATCAAGTGTATATTTTAAGCGCGCAAGTTTACGGTCGCTTCTGTTTCCATAATCGCGTTGAATGGTAGCAATTTCGTAAACAGCTTTTAATGTTTTTTCCTCGCTATCCACAAACCCGATAACTGTAGCGAGTCTTGGATAGGTCTCTGCGTTACCATGTGTGCTTGACAATCCACCTCCTATCGCAATATTGAATCCTTTCAATACATCATTCTCTATCACAGCAACCAGGCCAATATCATTGGCAAAAACATCCACATCATTATTTGGCGGAATGGCAATGGCGATCTTGAACTTGCGCGGCAGATAGCGTTCCTGGTACAAGGAATCTTCTTCTTCCTTTTTATCAACCAATACTTCCTCATCCAGCCAGATCTCGTAATAGGCTTTTGTTTTAGGCATCAGCAACTGACTGATCTTATCTGCGTAAGCAAATACCTGTTCATGGATCGGTGATTGCTTAGGATGAGAACTGCATAATACATTTCGATTGATATCGCCGCAGGTAGCGATCGAATCCAGTTTTGCTTCACTGAATGCTTTGATCGTTGGCTTGATATCCGATTTGATGATCCCGTGCAGCTGCAGTGTTTGTCTTGAAGTTATCTTGATCACACCCGTTGAATGTTCGCCGGCAATATTATACACTGCTATCCATTGTTCCGGTGTTAAGAAACCTCCCGGCAAACGCAAACGGATCATGAAAGAATATAACCGCTCCAATTTTTTCTCAGCACGCTCCTCACGCCTGTCGCGGTCATCCTGTTGATACATGCCGTGAAACTTGATCACAGCCTGGTCATCTTCGCGAATAGCGCCGGTAAGTTCATCCTTTAAACTCTCTTTCAGTGTACCGCGCAGGTGATCACTTGCTTCCTTTATTTTTTCTATTGGTGATTTATCCGACATATCAGTTTTCTTTGCGCCTTTGCTCCTTAGCGCCTTTGCGTGAAACTTTTTGGTGTAGTGTTTAGCGTTTAGGTCGCTTAGTACACATCCTTCGAATATCTCCCTTCCTGCTTCATCTGTTCAAAATATTTTTTTGCATTCTCTTTCGTTAACTCACCATGCAGTTCCAGGATAGAAAGCAATTCATTCTCTACATTCACACTCATCGGCTCTTTTTGCCCACACACGTATACATACGCGCCTGACCTGATCCAGTCAAATATCTCGTCGCCTTTTTCTTTTATCCTATCATGAACAAAGATCTCTTCGTTTTGATCTTTTGAAAAAGCCAACGATACTTTATTCAATACTCCTGTCTGGTGCCAATCCTGTATCTCCGTCTGGTATAAAAAATCAGATACAAAATGATCCTCGCCAAAGAACAACCAGTTCTTTCCCTTCGCGCCTGTCGCATCTCTTTCACTGGTAAAAGAACGGAATGCCGCGATACCGGTTCCCGGCCCGATCATGATCACATTTTTATCAGCCGCAGGCAAACGGAAACGTTTATTTTTCTGCACGAAGAAATCAATGGTTTCATCAGTACGCAAGCCAGTTGTATAAGCGGAACATACACCGGCTTTCTTTTCGCCATTTACTTCAAACACATCTTTTTCTATCGTTAAATGCACTTCTCCGCTATGTGCCGAAGGCGAAGAAGCGATTGTATAGATCCTCGGCGATTGTGCAGGTAATATTTGGAGCACTTCTTCAAACTGTTCTGCATTGGCGACAGGATATAATTGCAGCAGGTTCAACAGATCCATTTTCATTTCAGGTATTTCCTGCTGAACAATGGCCGCGTATCTTTTTACCACGCGTTCATGCAGGTAAATAACAGCGAGTTTCTTTTTCAAAAGATCAGATACAGTGTACAACGCCTCTTTAAAACTGATCTTTTTTTCTGATGAAATACCTGTAAGCTTTATCACCTGCTCAACCAATTCTGAAGGGTTCTCGGGCACGATGCCAATTGAATCTCCCGGCAAATAGTCCACATCATCTGCCAGCAATTCTATATGCCAGGTTTCTTTTTCAGAACTGGTATCATGCAGGTTCACATGTTTTACAATGGAGCCTGTATATATTTTCTTATTGGATTTTCCTTCAACCTGCGGCTGGATCTTTATTCCTGCAGGTTTGCTAACGGCTTGCTCATTGAGTGAACGCAATACTTCATCAAACCATGCTTCTGCATCAGGCTCATAATCCACATCGCATTTGCGGATCGGAACAATTCGTTTAGCGCCTAATTTTTCGAGTTGTGCATCAATCTCCTCTCCTGTTTTACAAAACAATGGATAAGAAGTATCACCCAATGCAAGCACACTGAATCTTGTTTGATCAAGCCTGAAGCCATTGCGGTGTATATGATCGTAAAATTTTTGTGCAGCTACAGGCGGTTCGCCATCCCCCTGCGTGCTGATCACCACAAAAAGATTTTCTTCCTTGGTAATATCGGTTAACCGGTACTGATCAAGGCTTGCCAGTTTTACCAGGAGATTGCGTTTTTTTGCCTTGGTTGCCAGCTCTGTCGCCACACG
>JAQBNJ010000521.1 GCA_028288645.1 Sediminibacterium sp. | reverse complement strand
AGAGCATGGCCGATAAAATAACTTCAGCGAGCTCAGGCAAGTATACCAAAGGGGATGCCGCTTTCGCAGATTATGCTGTAAACATCGGGTTCTCACTAAGGTTTTAAGCCTAAGGGAAACTATCAACCAATTGTGCCTTTGCGGCTTCGTGTGCAAAATTTCATACGAAGTTGCAAAGGCTTTTTTTTTAAACAGGGCCATTCCCCATTTCTCAAAACTGTATCTTTCAGCATAATTTTTTTCATACAGCATTATGATACAGCAAAGCACACTTAAGAAATTATCGGAAGTATTGGGATTGAGTATCTCAACCGTTTCGCGTGCATTAAAGGATCACCCGGATATTTCTGAAAAAACCAAGACTAAGGTAAAAGAGCTGGCCGTGGCTATGGAATATGAGCCCAACAGTTACGCTGTTCAGTTGCGTACCAAACACAACAATGTATTGGGGATACTGGTGCCTACCATCAATAATTTTTTCTACGATTCCTTTATCGCCGCGGTGGAAGAAGATGCGAGATTGCATGGCTACTCGGTGCTGATCATGCAATCCAGGGATGACCTTGCGATTGAAAAAAACAACCTGAATCTTTTTCGCAAGAATATGATCGCGGGTTTGTTTGCATCTATCAGTATTGAAACAGAAGACATCACTCCTTTTTTTAAACTCAACGACCTGAAAGCGCCCGTTATTTTCTTTGACAGGGTTCCTGTTTCAGATATTTGCAACAAGGTTTGCCTGGCGGATATAGAAACGGCACGCGTGGCAGCGGAAGCCATCATCAAAAAAAACAAGAAAAAAGTATTGGCACTTTTTGGCCACCCGCACCTGAGCATTACACAAAAAAGATTGGAATCGTTCAAAGCTACTTTTGTAAAACAATCACCATTAACGAAAGTTGACTATGCTTTTCCCGAGCAATCATTACCGTCCAAAGAAGTAACACTTGCTGCATTGGATCAGCCCGAACCGCCGGATGTGATCTTTTGCATGGGCGACCTGATCCTCATCGGCGTGATGTATGCTATTCATGAAAGAAAACTCCGCGTACCTGAAGATATTTCCGTGATCAGCATCAGCAATGGTTTGCTGCCCACATTGTATGATCCGAAGATCACCCATGTAGAAACCAGCGGGTATAAATTAGGCAAACGTGCATTCATGCAGATGCTCTCACGTTTGAATGGAAACGAAACAATAGAAGAAGTATTTATTGATTCAGTTTTGATAGAAGGCGGATCATTGTAGTTTAGCGGAAAGCCTTCATAAAATATCCCTGCTTGAAGCGGCTGATGATCTTTGCTGTATTGTTCCAGTCGGCTACGGGATCGCCTTCCAGTACAAGAAAACTCGCCTCATAACCCGGTTCCAATAACCCGATCTTTCTTTTCGGAAAAATGGATTGTGCAGAATTTTCACACCATAATTTCAGAAGTTCGGTATTGGTAAAAACATTCAATTCCCTGATCGCTTTTATTTCGTCTACAGGCGAATCACTATGGTCACTTCCAATGGCGATCCTGGCGCCATATTTTTTCAGCAGCAATAAATTCTTTTTCTGGGTATCAGCTACAATTGGTAACAGGCTTTTATCTTCTACCAGTGTTCTTGACATTAAGGTAGTGGTAATAAAAACTTTTTTAACGGCAGCGAGTTTTGCATCATCTTCTGTTAACTGGTAACGGCTGCTGTAGGCAGCATCAAACAGGTAAAAGCCCGGCATATGCGCAAGTTCATCAACACCTGCCATGATTGCTGTACGGAAATCATATGCTGTCTCCACATGTGTCGCTACACGCAAGCCGGCATTATGTGCTTTGGCAACGATCAATGGTAATAAAGACGGATCGAGACCCGCGCGTAATTTATATTTTGATGAGGAAGATGGCTTACCAATATCTTCCGAATTGATCAGGTAGGTTTTGATAAAATCGGGTTTATCCGCAAGTATCGTTTGCCATTTATCTTCGAGTTCTTTTTCATTATTAATGGTATAGTAGGCTTTGCCATTAAACCAGCCCCTTTCTGTTTTACCGGTCATCGGTTCTATGCTGGGCCTTACCTGGTCCTCGAACAATACCATCGGGTGCCCTTCGCTGATAGTTAAACCTCCATTCGCAAAACTTGCATCAAGGCTGTTTGGCTGGTTCAGTTGATCGATGATGTTCTTTGTAAAAAAACGGACATTGTTTGGGTTCTTTACATAGAATACACCGTCCTTTAAGTAACTGTCTATTAATTCCTGCGGTGGTGCACCAACACCTTCCAAATGGTGCGTATGTGATTCGCTGAACGGGGGGATAATAAATTTATTCTGCAGGTTGACGAGGGTATCGATCACTGCAGGTTTTGTATTGACGAAGTATCCGTCTTTTACATACACCGTTTTGCGGACAAATTTTTCTCCGTTAAACCACTGGCCATTTTCGAATGCATATACTTTATTTTTTTCCGCAAACTGTTGCGCAAATGCATTGGTATGGCTTGCTAATAAAATGATCACTGGCAGTAGTAACATAGTAAATTTCCTGTTCATCGTATAAAAATTAGTAATAACAACATTATGCCTGCTGAAAAAAGATAACAAATAAGTGTTTGCAAACAGGCGCTTTTGACTCGATACGATCGATTTATGTTATCCGGCCCGGATCACAATTTTCAACCGTTCAGCCCTTATTTCCGCGGATTTGTCAAAGTACTACCAATAGGCGCCCGGGGTTTCATACTTTACAGCCAGGAAAATAAAATGAAGAAAAAGAATCTCGTAAAATACGCGTTGGTAGTCACCTGCTGGCTGATCATGCTCCTAATCCTGAACTGGATATTTTCTTCCCGAATGCCGCAACGCGATGAACACGAAGGCTTAACGGATCATACCCATTTTTACCTGGCGTTGATCGCATTGACCTTCAAAACTGTTTTTATTGTCTTAACTATATTTTATACACTGCCGCGATTTTCGCGTAAAAGAAGTTTACCTGTTTTTATCACGCAGTGTACCATTATCCTGACCATTTGTTTTATCACTGAACAATATATCCAGGCAAATATTTTTGTATCAACCTGGCCCGAAGTTCATCCACATGGAAACAAATTCCTCGGGCCCTTCTGGATGATCAACCTGTTCCTGTATTTTTTCTTCCTGTTGGTGATCTGTTCTTATTTTTTTACAAACGAATGGGTGAAGCATGAAAAACAAAAAAGGCAACTGGTAGAAACGCAATTCACTACGGAACTGAAATTCCTGAAGAACCAGGTGAATCCTCATTTTCTTTTTAACACATTGAATAATTTGTTTTCCATAGCGCAACGTAACAATGATGACGAAACCGCTAACGGTATTTCCAAACTCGCAGGTCTGATGCGTTATATGTTGTATGATAGCAGCGTAACCCGGGTATCGTTGGAAAAAGAAATAAAGAATATCAACGATTTTATTGGGCTGAATAAATTGCGATACGCGAATGACGAAGTGACCGTAGTGGTAAACACCAACGGGAATATTGCGCAGACTTTTATCGCTCCCATGCTTTTGTTACCATTTGTTGAAAATGCGTTTAAGCATGGTGTTCATATTGAAGGCACGAACGCCATTTCTATTTCATTGTCTGCTAAAGACAATAAGATCGTATTTGAATGTGTGAACCCTGTTGTAGAGTCAAATACGACCGAACACGGGGAATATGGCGGTATTGGATTGGAGAATGTAAAAAGGAGATTGTTGCTGCTTTATCCGGGTAAACATGTGTTAAAGATCACGGATACCGGCGCCACATTTACCGTACAACTTGAAATCGAAACCTGATATGAATTGTATCATTATTGATGACGAACCCAACGCGATCGATGTATTGAAAAGATATGTTGCACAAACCCCCTACCTGCAACTCGCCCAAACTTTCCGCAACCCTTTAAAAGCGATCGGTTATTTGCAGGAAGAAAAGCCGGACCTGGTTTTCATGGATATCAATATGCCGAACCTTTCCGGTATGCAATTAATGCGTTCACTGAAAAATATGCCGATGGTAATCTTCACTACGGCTTATTCTGAATACGCCGTTGAAAGTTATGAACTAAACGCAATAGATTACCTCGTAAAACCGATCGAATTCGACCGTTTCATCAAAGCAGTGAACAAGGCAAAGGAATTGTTCGAACTGAAAAGAAAACAACCAGCCGTAGGCCCGGTAATCAAAGGAGTCAGTGATGTGGCACCTGAATTTGTTTTATTGAAAAGCGGGCCATTAACACATAAAGTGGCTGTAGATGATATCCTGTTCATAGAAAAAGAAGAAAATTATCTCGCTTTTCATACCGCAGATAAAAAGATCCTTCTGCGGGCAAACATGACAGAAGTTTTTGATCATATTCCACCCGGCCGGTTTTGCAGGGTGCATAAATCTTTTGTGGCTGCATTAAAACACATGCATACCATAGAAGTTCACCAGGTATCGGTAGGGAAACACAAAATACCATTGGGCAACAGCTACAGGGAAGAATTGATGAACCGGATCAGGTAAAATGGTTTTAACCGAAAAGAATTTAATCAAATATCCGGTTATTCAAATATTTGAATGCTTCCATGGCGCCCAGGTATTCGCAGGTGCGGGCGCCGGCCTTATTGGCATTGGACACAATGTGTTTCCAATCGTTTACTGACAAGGCATTCATGGAAGAAATATCCTTGTCGATCAACTGGTATAAGACAGCGCCTACAAACGCATCGCCCGCGCCGGTAGTATCAATAGGTTGAATGGGAATACTTGGCACTGTAACCGTGGCACCGTCGCATCCCAATAAGGTTCCTTCTTTGCCCAGTGTAATGCAGAATACAGCAGATGTTTTTTCAAGCAGTATCGTGGTAGCATCGGTAACAGTGAGTGCGCCGGTGATCAGCATAGCTTCTTCATCGCTCAATTTAAAAAAATGGCAGGCTGTTAAAAAATTCCAGGATTGATCAATAAAAGTTTGTGTGTTGTTCCTGAAAAGCAGATGCCTGTAATTGGGATCGAAGCTGATTAAAATATTCTTTTGCAGCGCTTTTTGTAAAAGGCTTTGATAAGCGGCCTGTAAAGGGCCGGGTAAAAAACCGGTGGCAGAGCCAAAATGTATGATCGATATTTCATCCAGGTCTATGGCATCCACTTCTTCGCGGCTGAGTTCCCCATCCGCCCCACGATTAAATACAAAATCGCGTTCTCCATCCTCCATCAATGAAACAAAGGCGAAGGTGGTAAAATGCATATTATCCTGTAGCATCCAGCGGGTTGATACGCCAAAGCCCTGCATTACATCGATCAGAAGTCTTCCGAAAGGGTCATTTCCTACTTTGGCTGCCAGCTCCACGCTACCACCAAGCGCCGCAATTGCTGCAGCCACATTGGTAGGTGCGCCGCCGGGTTTAGATAAGAAATTCTTCCCTTCACTCAACGAGCTGCCCTTATCCGTACAGATCATGTCTATCAAGGCTTCACCAATACATAAGATCTTCATAAACAGCTGGGTTATATATCACTCTAAAATAGTCAAAATCATCCTGTAAAAAGGCTCTTTTTAGCAATGATGCCTATGTAACAGCACCTGACAACATTACCGGGAACGATTGCGTAGAAAAAAAATCATTTTCGCTTTTCGGGTTACCTTTATAGACGTAGAATTGGGTAGGCATAATTTCTTTCAAGAAGGAGGGCATTTTGCCTGGGTACCATTTACGAAAACTGCTTGTCATGCTCATCAAACAAAACCATCCTCATTTTATCGATGCAAACTTTAATTTGAAATCGCAGAACCCCGTTATTAATTTAAGGGGATGCGGTATGTTCTGATTTTTATAATGCTGCCCGCAATAACGACAGCCTTATATTTGAAAGAAACAGTCTTATATATCTTATGCGTATAAAGAAAATGTACAATGCAGTTAAATGGAAATATGTAATTCTCCTGGGAGGAATGATCATACTATCTTCTTTCATCACCCCGCCCAAAAAAATCAAAATCTGGATGATAGGCGATTCAACCATGTGCTTATACGGGCCAGAAAGAGCCCCACTAACAGGATGGGGTATGCCCTTTGCTGTTTTTTTTGATTCAACAGTACAGGTAGATAACAGGGCCAGGGGAGGAAGAAGTACAAGAACATTTATCAGTGAAAACCGATGGCAACCTGTTTCAGATAGCATGCAGGAAGGTGATTACGTATTGATACAGTTCGGACACAATGACGAAGCAAAAGAAGAAAAATACAAGGACCGCTATACAACTCCGGAAGACTATAGAAAAAATCTGATCCGCTTTATTGCAGAAACAAGAAGCAAAAAAGCATTTCCTGTTTTGATCACACCAGTTAGCCGCATGCGTTTTGATAAAGATGGCAAAGCCCAGGAAACGCATGTTGAGTACTCTGCTATCGTAGTGGATGTGGCCAAAGCACAAAATGTACCGGTTATTGATCTTGATAAAGAAAGCAGGGATCTATATCAAAAACTAGGACCTGAAGCCACCAAGCTCTTATTTATGCAGCTGGAGCCGGGTGAACATCCATTTTATCCCGAAGGATCAAAAGACAATACGCATTTTAATGAGCTGGGAGCGAGAAAAATGGCGCAAATTGTATTGGCAGGTATCCGTTCACTTGATCTTGAATTAGCGAAACATGTTGTTGTAAGAGTTAAATAAGCAAGATGAAAAACAAATTATTTTTATTGCCTTTTTTTTTACTCGCTGGTGCGATCACGGTTATGGCACACGCGCAACCGGTCAAACGCATTGTTGTATCGCAGGATGGAACAGGCAATTACAAAACAGTTCAGCAAGCGTTTGATGCCGTTCCGCGAAACAATAGTACACTACTTGAGATCTTTATTAAAAAAGGCGTGTATAAAGAAAAACTGCACCTTGATTCAGGCAGGAATGCGGTGGTGATCATTGGAGAAGACCCGGTGCAGACCGTACTTACCTATGATGATCATACAGGAACTATTGCACCGGATGGGAGTGTGATCAATACAATGACCTCACAAACTTTATACATTAAAGCAGACGATGTAAAGATCCAGAACATTACTATTGAAAATACAGCGGGCCTCACAGCAGGACAGGCTGTTGCCGTAAGAGTGCAGGGCGACAGGGTATTTTTTCTCAACTGCCGTATTTTTGGTTTCCAGGATACTTTGTTCACCAGCGGCGATAACAGCAGGCAGTATTATAAAAATTGTTTTATACAAGGATCAACAGATTTTATTTTTGGTTCTTCCACCGCTTTGTTTGATGATTGTGTTCTCCGCAGTAAAAAGAATTCGCATGTTACCGCCGCATCAACGCCAAAGGATCATGCATTCGGCTATGTGTTCAGGAATTGCAGGCTGGTGGCTGATACAGGATTAAACAAGGTAAGCCTTGGCCGTCCATGGAGGCCTTATGCAAGTGTTACCTATATTACCTGTAAAATAGAAGGACATATTTTTCCGGAAGGATGGGATAACTGGAAAAATACTGAGAATGAAAAAACCGTGCGATATGCTGAATACAGGAACACCGGCCCCGGCTCTGATACATCAGCAAGGGTAAAATGGTCGCACCAGTTAACGGATGAGGAACTGCAACAATACACTACTAAAAACATCCTGATCAACTGGGACCCTTATGCTTTGTATGCGAGATACCGATAACGTTTGCGTACATATGCTTTCATAAATGATTTTGATAACGTAGTTTAGTAACTCATAAAAATTGCTGTCATGAAATACCTGTCATTCCTTGCCTTTGTATCTGTTATTTCTTTTTCATCTGTTGCCCAATCAAGAGAATATAAGTCTGTTCTGAATGCGGTGGAAACATTACGCGCTGCCATGATCAGCGGTGACCGTTCTGCGTTGGAACATATTGCATCAGACAGCCTCAGTTATGGCCATTCCGGTGGAAACGTACAGAACAAAGCCGAGTTTGTAGAAGGCATCGCCAGCGGTAAATCAGATTTTGTTACGATAGACCTTTCGGAACAAACCGTGTCAGTGATGAAAAACATTGCCGTGGTACGTCATGTATTAACCGCAGCAACGAATGACGGAGGTAAACCCGGAAATGTAAAAATAAAAGTCCTGCTTGTTTGGACGAAACAAAATGGTGTGTGGAAGATGTTGGCGAGACAGGCGGTGAAATTGCCGTAATGAAATGATAGGTTAAACCGGTTTTCAAACGGCAAGGTTGATACTCATCCCAGGTTTTTATCGGTTGATTCACGAATAAATAATTGCGGCGGCAAGATCCTTCTTTCAAAATCAGTTACCGGCCTTTTGCTTTCTATCTGCCGGATCAGTAATTCAGTAGATAACTGTCCCATTTCAAATGCCGGCTGACGAACAACGGATAAGGAGGGCGAGAGCAAATCCGTAAGATCAAGATTGGAGAAGCCGATCAGCGCCACATCATCCGGTACTTTTATCTTCAGCTTTTTAAAATAGCGCAGGCAATTGGTGGTAAGCTTATCAGCAGATGCAACGATGGCATCCGGTTTTGTTTTCAATTTTAATAACTGGTTCAGCGCATTTTCTACTTCATCATACAGCATGCCGCCATGCAAACAATGTTGTATGTACGATTCATCAAAAACAAATTTATTGTCTTCCAGCGCCTTGCGATAACCGGCGAGCCGTTCTTTGGTGATAGAAAGATATTCCGATCCTGCAAGGGCGGCGATATGCTTATAGCCACTTTTGATCAGGTGCTCTGTTGCATCATAGGCTCCTTTGAAATTATCTACGATTACTTTATGTGTTTCCATTTCATCAACGATACGATCGAAAAAAACAATAGGGAAACCTCTCTGGTGCAGGTTTTTCAAATGTTCCAGGTCCTGTGTTTCTGAAGAAACAGATACCAGCAAGCCATCGATCGAGCGGGAAGCGAGGTATTGAACGTTGATCACTTCTCTTTCATACGATTCATGGCTTTGGGAGATGATCACATTATACCCGTTATCATAGGCAATCGATTCGATCCCGTTGATGATCTGCGAGAAAAAACTGTTCGCTATCTCGCAAACAATGATGCCGATAGAACGGCTGCGTTTTTCTTTTAAACTTAA
>JAQBNJ010000505.1 GCA_028288645.1 Sediminibacterium sp. | reverse complement strand
AACACCCTGAAGAAATTGGAATCCGTTGCAAGGACCCTGTTTTCTTCAAACAATTTATCGCCGATGCGCAGGAGAAAATTTCCGTTATCGCCTACGAAATTATAAATCCGGACGCTTTCTTTTACTTCGGGAAATTCATTTTTTACAGCGGCGCCGATAGATTGCGGGATCAGGGCATAAGAGGTGGTGCGGCCCGGATAAATCCTGTCAAGCACGATCCTGTAAATATCTTTACCTTTTTCGTGTTGCCTGTCAAAGTTCGATTCGCTTTGCACAAACAAAATGATCAGCAGGCAAACAGCCATGCCGGTAGCCAATCCCAAAATATTAATGATCGTATAAGACTTGCGTTTAAGCAGGTTGCGCAGCGCAACTTTGAAAATATTTTTAAGCATATGATGTTTTATTCCGGTTGCGGATAGTTTAGGAACCTGTATGAAATATAAGAAAGATTCCAGAGAATTTTTCGTTGAATTGATGGGTGGAGGTTTACCGGTCAAAAAGGTGCAGGAAGGAAATAAGGGCTAATTAATATTCTAAGATGCTGGAATAACAGGGACAGTTGAACCACAATAGGCACATAGAAACATAGGCTTTCACATAGTTTTTATTATTCTTTGGCAATAATGCGGACAAGTTACGTACAAGGCCCTTTTCTCCTTTCCTGGAAATATTAATACAATGAAAAATTAGGCTACCTCTATCCATTAAACACTGACTTAGATGTTTATGCACCCTATCGGACAATCAAACTAATAGGCAAGTTCATTTATGTATTTTTTATAATTATCATTTATCTATGTGTTATAACCTATGTTTCTATGTGGCTATGTTGTTCAAAATAATAATCTAACAGGTGAACCAACAACTACATCCCGGCACCACGAAATATTAAATAGCGGAGATCAAAAACCAGGAGATTCTTGCCATTCTGTAGACCAATTGCACATCATCACATTCCTTATACAATTCATCATTCTATTCGTAAATTCGTGTATTACCCGAAATTGAAGCATTGAAAGAAGTCAACGATATTGTCCGTTCATTCCACACCGCGCAACAACAAGGTATTAAGACTGCCTTAGCAACGGTAGTTAAGGTAGAAGGGTCTTCCTACCGGCAGGCAGGTGCACGTATGCTGGTTACAGAAACCGGGCAGCTTACGGGCGCAATCAGCGGCGGTTGTCTTGAAGGCGATGCGTTGAGAAGGGCTTTGCTGGCTATTGAACAGCAGCAGAACAAACTGGTTACCTACGATACATCGAACGAAGACGATATTGAATTTGGCGTGCAGCTGGGCTGTAATGGTATCGTTCATATTTTGTTTGAACCTATCAAATCTGCGGAGGCGGATAACCCCATTGTTTTACTTGAGCAGTTGTTGAAACAACGAGAAAAAGCAGTTGTCGTTACGATCTTTTCACTGAACAGGATGCAGGAACAGGTGGGCACGAGGATGCTTTTCAGGGAACATAATGAACTAATTCAGGACCCGGCAGTTGCGTTGAAACAGGATGTAGCAGCCGCATTTGAAAACGGGAGATCAGCGGTTACACAATTCCTGTTTAATGGACAAACTGTAGAAGTGCTCATCGATTTCATTCCGCCGCCGGTAAAACTCATCATCGCCGGCGCAGGAAATGATGTGCAACCGCTTGTAGAAATGGCTTCATTGCTTGGGTGGGATACGGTAGTGGCGGATGGAAGAAAGACACACGCAACTTCCAAACGCTTTCCAAAAGCCACGGAAGTTCTGGTAGCGAAACCCGGGGCATTGGCTGAAGCAATAGTTGCTGACCGGTATACCATGGTTTTGTTGATGACGCATAATTATAACTACGACCTGGAACTGCTGAAGTTATTATTGGATAAGGACCTGCCTTACATAGGTATCTTAGGGCCAAAGAAAAAATTTGAACGGATGTTGGGCGATCTTTCCAAAATGAATGTTATCATTACCGAAGCACAGATGAATAATATCTATGCACCGATAGGGCATGATATCGGCGCAGAAACTGCAGAAGAAATTGCCGTGTCCATTATCGCAGAGATAAAAGCGGTTTTAACAGGAAGAAAAGGTGCATCACTAAAATTCAAAGAAGGAAAAATTCACGTGTAGAATTGTTAATGGAAGTGTATGATCACAGATAGTTTTGGAAGGATACATAATTATTTACGCATATCTCTCACGGATAATTGCAACCTGCGATGCTTTTATTGCATGCCTGATGAACAATATTCGTTTGCGCCTGCTTCTAAACTGATGCAGCCGGATGAAATTGAAACTCTCGCAAAAATATTTGTTGCACAGGGTGTAAACAAGATACGGCTCACAGGAGGCGAGCCTCTTGTAAGAAAAGACGCACCATCGATCATTGAACGGTTAACTGAACTGAAAATTAAACTGGCGATCACCACCAATGGCGTCCGCATCAATGAAATGCTTCCTCAAATTATCGCGGCCAATTTCTCACAGATCAATATCAGCCTTGATACTTTGCAGGCTGAAAAATTCCGGACCATCACACATCGCGATCATTTTGAAAGAGTGCGGGCAAATATAGACCTGTTGCTGACGAACAATATCATTCCCAAGATCAATGTGGTGATCATGAAAGATCTGAATGATAACGAGATCCATGATTTTATTGAATGGACAAAAGATACACCCATACAGGTCCGTTTTATTGAGTTCATGCCATTCAGCGGAAACCGCTGGACAAGTAACCAGGTATACACTCTGCATGATATACTTACCGAGGTTTCCAGGAAATACCAGTTTATGCCGGTGCCCGGTGATAAGAATGATACGGCCAAACATTACCAGCCCGAGGGCCACAAAGGTTCGTTCGCAGTGATCAGTACCATGAGTGAACCTTTTTGTGATACGTGCAACCGTATGCGATTGACGGCGGATGGTAAATTGAAAAACTGTCTTTTCTCGCGAGAAGAAACCGATCTGCTTACGCCGTTAAGACAAGGAGAGGAAGTGTTGCCACTGATACTGGATACAATCCGGAAAAAAGCCAAAGAACTTGGTGGCCAGTTTTCCGGCGCATTCGATCACCTCGACCCAAGCGATATTGAAAACAGGAGTATGATAACCATAGGAGGATAAAATTGTTAAACA
>JAQBNJ010000491.1 GCA_028288645.1 Sediminibacterium sp. | reverse complement strand
TGTACGATTAGTTCTTTACTCATCTTTTGTGAATTGTCAATAGTGAATAGTGAATTAAGTTTTCGATTTACCATTGACTATTGACTATTCGCCATTCACTTCTTCTCCAGCTTACTTATCTTCCTGTCCAAACTGAATACATAAAAAAACAATCCAAGTAAAATAGTGATCACTATGGCCACTACTACATATATTTTTCCGTTGCTGCGCATCACACCTGCTGTGTCTGCATCAGTAGTTTGTGCCTGGGCAACAGCAGTGAACATTGCCAGCATCAAAACAAAAATGATCCTGTTTACTTTATTCATTTATCAGTTTTTTATGTTGCATGATACGCACACGTATCAGTAAAGTAGTGATCCATACACTTAACAATGTCCAGCCGATAAAAGCAGGATACATTACAAGACGCATGTAATTCGTTGTATCTTTTGGATCGAGTGCGGGGTTTCCTTCATTGCCCATACCGCCGGGGTGAAGGCTTTCCGCCAATCTCGGTAAGATCCAGATACAGGGAAACAACATGAAGTATGCGAAAATATTATACACGGCGCCGATCCTTGCCTGCTTCTCTTCATCCTGTAAACTTCCTTTTAAAACAAAATACGCGAAGTAAATAAGCAATGCGATCGCCGTTCCATTCTGTTTGGCATCACCGCTCCAGGGCTTGCCCCATTGGTAATTGGCCCAGATCATTCCCGTGATCGTACCGAGAACGCCCAGCACTGTTCCTGTTCTGGCAAATTCTGTTGAATATATTTCGTCTATCGCGGATTGTTTGCGGAGGTATTTAATAGCATAGATCGCCGACACCGAAAAACAAACCATCATCGCGATCCACATAGGAACGTGAAAAAAAAGATTCCGGATGGTCTCTTTCAGGGGAACGCCAGGTGGAGAAGGAACCGGCACCAAAAAGCCGTAAGAACAAGTATATAAGAGTAAAAGGAAACTAGCCCATTTCCACCAGGATTTTCGAAGCATGATCTGTTTTTTACTTTCATCCATTCTGCACTTCCAACAAACTAACAACTGTGAGCGCAAAAGTAAGCCAATGGGGGGCATTAAAACAATGATTGTGTAAAAATTACAAATTTGTAGCAATTTTGGATTTTGAAATTGGGAGATTTTGGAATTTCAATTTCCCAATCTCCCAATTCCAAAATTTCCCAATTACATTTACTTATGCCTAACCCGCTTCTCCACATAAAAAACCTTTCCGTAGATTTTGTAACGGATAATAGTACCACAAAAGCATTAAAAAACATCGATATATCTGTTTCGAGAGGTGAGATACTGGCTATTGTTGGTGAATCGGGGTCTGGAAAATCGGTTACTTCCTTATCTGTATTGCAATTGCTGCCTTCACCACCGGCAAAATATACTTCGGGCGAAATATTGCTGAGTGTTGGGGAAAGGACTATTGATATGCTTCAATTACCGCGTGAAGAATTGCAATCGATCCGCGGCAATCATGTGGCCATGATCTTCCAGGAACCTATGACCTCTTTAAACCCTGTTCTTACCTGTGGTTTCCAGGTAATGGAAGCGATCAGGCAACATAATTCCATCACAGAGAAAGAGGCAACTGAAAAAACAATTGCACTTTTCGAAAAAGTAAAATTGCCTGATCCTGCCGCCATGTTCAAACGCTATCCGCACCAGTTAAGCGGCGGGCAAAAACAACGTGTAATGATCGCAATGGCCATGAGTTGTGAGCCCTCTTTATTAATATGCGATGAACCGACAACTGCATTGGATGTTACGGTACAAAAAAACATCCTCCAGCTGATCCGCGAATTGCAATTGCAGAATGATATGGGCGTCATATTTATCACACACGATCTCAGCGTTGTTGCAGAGATCGCGGACCGTGTTGCCGTGATGTACAAAGGAGAGATCGTTGAACAGAATATCGCGAAGCAGTTATTTTCTTCACCACAACATCCTTATACAAAAGCCTTACTTGCCTGCAGACCCTTGTTGCATGAGAAAGGGGAAAGATTACCGGTAGTAAGTGATTTTATGGAGATCGGTATTAATGGAGAGATCGTAGAAAAGTCGAAAGCAAAAAATCAAAAGCCGGAAGCGGGAACAGTCAACGAACCCCAAACCCCAAACTCCAAACCCCAAACGCTCCTCTCTGTCCAAAACCTCAAAGTCTACTTCCCCTCCCAAAAAACATTCTTAGGAAAAACAACTGCTTACACCAAAGCCGTTGATGATGTAAGTTTTGAAGTATTTGAAGGAGAGACATTGGGACTCGTTGGTGAATCCGGTTGCGGAAAAAGCACATTGGGCAGGGCTATTCTGAGGTTGATCGATGCAACTGATGGTAAAGTATTTTATAAAGGAATGAATTTATTAGATGCCTCGCCTGCAACAATGAAATCTTTGCGAAAAGATATGCAGATCATTTTCCAGGATCCATATTCTTCACTCAATCCAAGGATCACTATTGGTGATGCGATCGCTGAACCATTGCAGGTACATGGGTTGGTGAACAACCGCAAAGAGAGAAAAGATAAAGTGATGGAGCTTTTACAAAAAGTGAGTTTATTGCCCGAACATTATAACAGGTACCCGCACGAATTCAGTGGCGGGCAACGTCAACGAATTGTTATTGCAAGAGCGTTGGCGCTACGGCCCTCTTTTATTATTTGTGATGAAAGTGTTTCTGCATTGGATGTAAGTGTACAGGCACAGGTGCTCAATCTTTTGAACGACCTGAAAAAAGAATTCGGATTCACCGCCATTTTTATTTCGCACGACCTGTCGGTTGTCCGTTATATCAGCGACCGGATCATGGTAATGAATAAAGGAAAAATAGAAGAGACCGGGACCGCCGAACAGGTATATAATCACCCACAAAGTGTTTATACACAGCGACTTATAAAATCCATCCCGGGCGTCATTTCCTAGAATATCCACATTGCATGCACCCTTATGCATGCTTCTTTGGTTCATTGCGCGTCTTGTCTTACCTTTGCCGACTTCTGAAATTCATGCCGTAACATGAAGCGAGTCTTACTCCTCACAGTATTGTGGGGATGACGAACTGATTGTGGCTATCATCTTAAAACAGGATTAGACACATGAAATTATCCCAATTCAAGTTTGACCTTCCACTGAACCTTATTGCGCAGAACCCGACCAAGAGAAGGGAAGACAGCCGAATGATGGTTGTTGACCGTAAGAGCGGGCATATGGAGAACAAACATTTCCGCGACATCTTAGAGTATTTTGATGACAAGGACGTATTCGTAGTAAACAACACCAAAGTATTTCCGGCAAGAATGTATGGCCGCAAAGAAAAAACAGGTGCAAAGATCGAAGTGTTTTTGCTTCGTGAACTGAACAAACCCAACCGTTTGTGGGATGTGATCGTTGATCCCGCAAGAAAAATCCGTGTGGGTAACAAATTATATTTCGGCGAAAATGAAGAACTGGTTGCTGAAGTAATTGACAATACCACCAGCCGTGGCCGTACCATCCGTTTTTTATGGGATGAAGATGATGAGAGCTTTAAGAAAATGCTGGAACATCTCGGAGAAACACCTTTGCCAAAATACATCAAGCGCAAGCCTGATGAAGAAGATAAAGAACGTTACCAGACCGTTTATGCAAAACATGAAGGTGCTGTGGCTGCTCCTACTGCGGGTTTGCATTTCAGTAAAGAACTGATCAAACGTTGCGAGATCTTAGGAATCCGTTTTGCAGAAGTTACTTTGCACACAGGCTTAGGCACTTTCCGCCCGATTGAAGTAGAAGATCTCAGCAAACATAAAATGGATGCTGAATACTATGCCATTGATGAGCAGGCATGCAATATTGTAAACAAAGCAAAAGAGACCAATCATCGTATCTGTTCTATCGGAACAACTACCATGCGTGCAATGGAGAGCAGTTTCACTGCGCAGAAATTGCTCAAACCAAGCGAAGGATGGACCAACCATTTCATTCACCCGCCATACAAGTTCAATGTAGCGGATAGCTTAGTTACCAATTTCCATTTACCAAAAACAAGTTTGCTGATCATGACCTGTGCATTTGCCGGTTACGATCTTGCGATGGAAGCGTATAAAAAAGCGATCAAGGATAAATACCGTTTCTTCAGTTATGGAGATGCGTTGCTGATCGTTTAAGACAGCTCTTATTTTTTAGCCACAGAAGACACAGACCTCACAGGCATACACGTGATGTTATTTGTATCTTTTGTGGCTATTTTATTTTAGTGTAATGGTGGCTCATAATCATACGGTAATTTATTGCATA
>JAQBNJ010000460.1 GCA_028288645.1 Sediminibacterium sp. | reverse complement strand
GCTTCCGGCAAATGCGCTCCTGTCCGGCAGTTTAGCAACGCCGTCTTCTACAATTACCTTTGTGCCGTTTTTCAATCCGCCCAAAATGCTGTCACCTTCGGGCATACCGGCTGCGCGCATGGCATCGGTGATCAAGGCAGTGCGGGCCGGGCCTTTGATCTTGTGTACCAGTTGCAACAGAGGTGCTGGCAAATGCGCACCATCCGCAATGATCTCTACATCCATCTCATCCAACAAATAAGCGGATTCGATCACGCCTGCAAAACGAAATGCATTTCTGCGTGTTACGCCCGACATAGCTGAATAAAAATGTGTCGCTAAACTATATCCGTTTTGAAACGCTTCCAGTACTTCTTCATATATAGCATCAGTGTGCGCGATGGCAACCAAAACATCTTTCGACTTCACATATTTACCAAACTCAATAGCCCCTTTCAATTCCGGCGCAGCACTCCATCTTTTAATGAAGGAATAATTTTGCAGGATCTCTTTGTACTCTGCGGGATCAGGATCGCGGATATATTTGGGATCCTGCGCGCCTCTTTGATTCATCGAAAAATAAGGGCCCTCCAAATGCATTCCAATGAATGAGGAGCCGTTTGTGTTTATTTTATTTGCTTCATTATAAGCATCCAGCGTTAACAGAAGATCGCTTTTTTCGCAGGTGAGCGTGGTGGGGAGCATGGCTGTTGTTCCATGTTTCGCATGTAGCTCCGCGATCTTCAAGAAAGCTTCTGTAGTGCCATCCATAAAATCATAACCGCCGCCGCCATGTATATGTATATCGATAAATCCAGGTGAAATATATTTTCCTTTTGCATCAATTTCAAACGCGTCGGGAAAATCAATATCACCATCTTCAACAGCGGTGATCGATCCATCGGTAACCAATACGGTTCCGTTGGGAATGATCCTTCCCGGCACAATCACCCTCCCGTTACTTATTTTTACCCGTTGATGCATTAGAAAAATTTAAGCGGACCATCTCCTGATGCGGTGTCCGTATACAGCATAAAACACAAGATAGATATAACAGGGCAGGAGAACCCAGTAAGCATGGCGCACATCAAAACTATCTGCGAGCCAGCCATAGATCAGTGGCAGGATCGCGTTGCCGCAGAGGCCCATGATCATAACGGATGCGCCGAGTTTGGTAAACCTTCCGAGCGAATCTAAAGCCAACGGCCAGATGCCCGCCCATACCAATGAATTGGCAAGGCCCAGTAATACCACAAACCAGATGGAGATATCCGTAGTATGCCCTAAAAAATGAACCTGTCCCCTTGTGAAAATGATCAGCAGGGTTAACAGCGTGCCGAGCAATGTGCATATTCTTAATGCAGTAACCTGCCTGATAAACTTTGGTATGGTGATGATCCCGATAATATACCCGCAGATCGTGGCTGCTAATGTATAGGATGGAAATGTCTTCGCTTCCATCAAGGGTATTCCCATTGAGTTGGCGTAGCCAATGATGGTATCGATCGCGATCACCTGTGTACCCACATGCAGAAAAATACCAATCGCGCCCAATACCAGGTGCGGAAAAGCAAAAATACTTTTCTTGCCCATATTGGTAGCGGCCAGTTCTTCGCTTTCGTGTTCTGTATCAATTTCGGGTAGTGGTGAATAGCGTACAAAAAATCCAAGTACAATTAAAACAGACCCGACACATATGTATGGCACGATCACTCTTCTCACCAGTTCATCCAATGCTTTTGCTTTTTCGGTTACACTCATCCCGGATAACTGAGCAAACAGATCTGTATCGGTTGCTTTTAAAATCACGGCAGCAAAAATTAAGGGTGCAATAATTCCTGCGCCCTTGTTAAAAATGCCCATGATGCTGATTCGCTGTGCCGCACTTTCTTTCGGTCCCAATACCGTGATGTATGGATTAGCAGCCGTTTGTAAAACAGCCAGGCCCGCACCGATAGTAAACAGCCCGATCAAAAAAATTTCGTAGGTCCTGGTTAGTGCTGCAGGTACAAAAATAAAAGCGCCGGTGGCCATGATCCAGAAACCCGTCATCATGCCTTTTTTAAACCCTGTTCTTTTTAAAAGATAGGAAGCGGGTACCGACATCACGAAATAGGAAATATAAAAAGCGAAGGTCACTAAGTACGCTTTGAAATGACTCAGCTCGCAGGCAATTTTAAAATAGGGAATGAGTATTGCATTCACCCATGAAACAAATCCAAAAATAAAAAACAACAGGCCGATGATGAAGAGGGAAGCCATCGTTTGTTTTTTGGAAAGAGAACTTGCTTTAACAACTTCGTTCATAATGTTTGTTTTGAGTCCCGTTATTTTTATGCCTTTCGCACTCACAGCAATCAACTGTGCCTCCGTGCCTCTGTGTGAGAATATTTGCACACAGAGGCACGGAGGCACAGTTTTTTACAAGAGTGCCGCAGAATCTACATCCAAATAAATAGTGTAATCTTCATGTTCTCTCAGGATGCTTGCAGGAAATAGATTGCTTACCGGTTCAATTAAACAGTTGCGCACCGCTTCTGCCTTCCTGCTGTCCGGAACAGAACAGATGATCTGCTTTGATTTCATGATCTGTTGTATCGACATACTGATCGCCTGTTTCGGAACAATATCCATTGTGTCAAACCACCCTTCATTGTATTGTTGTCTTCTGCAGGCCTCAT
>JAQBNJ010000457.1 GCA_028288645.1 Sediminibacterium sp. | reverse complement strand
GGCTACGCAGGACATCCTGAGTTTCAGCATCGGTTCACCTTTAGCGATTGCCAAATGGTGGAACGGGTATGCGAACTTCTCGTTCAATTACCAGATGTTCAACGGACAGGTTGGCGCCAATACGGTAAAAACCAATATTCCCGGATATAATGCTTACCTGCAGAATACATTTACATTAGGCAACGACTATACTACAGAATTAAGCGGTTGGTTCAATGGCCCATCTGTATGGGGTGCCACATGGAAAACAAAACCACAGGGTGCTATGGACATTGGTATACAAAAACAATTGTTCGATAAAAAGGCAACCCTGAAAGTAACCGTAACCGATATATTCCACACAGCACCATGGACAGCCAATGTTAATTTTGGTGGGTTGTACATCGATGGTGGTGGTAACTGGGAGAGTCAGACATTGCGTGTAAGCTTTACTTACCGTTTCGGAAGCAACCAGGTAAAAGCAGCAAGACAAAGACAAACAGGGTTGGAAAGCGAATCGAAAAGGATCAAATAAGAATTTACAGTTGAGGTTTTTGGGTGATCCCTCTGAAATTTTTCAGCGGGATTTTTTTGCACTATAGTACCAACCGGCGTTTAGGGTAAGGGGGTGGGGTCAAACAACTAATTTTTTCGCATCATACACTTTTGCCCTTAGTCTGTTGAAAAAAAGCAACCGTTCCTTTTCATTCACGCCGCTGATGAGTGTAGATTTTTGCGCAATGGTGTCCACCGTTTTTTTGGTGTATGCATTAAACGCCTCATCCATCGTAGTAATATAATTGATCACACTATGAACGATCACCGTCATCTGTTTGTTGCCTAACTGGAATATCTGCATATTATCACCCATCAGCAATTCATTCACAAACAATTTAAAAGGTACTTTACCGGTGGCAGGGTCCTGGCCTGATGTTAGTTTAACACCATACTCAGCCTGCACTTCAAGATGATCGATGATCTGAAGGATCCGATCGAGCAGTACGATAGCATCTTCATTTGATCGCAGTGATCCGGTTACACGCATGAATTCTATCTGGTGTAATGTGCTGGTAATATTTTCAATGCTCCATATTTCTGTACTTGGCATGAGACAGTATAACTCATTGCATTTCTTCATTATTTCAAAAGATTGGCTGTAATCATCACTCACCGAAAACTTTGCCGTCCGCCAACTCTCATAAGCGAGTATGGATTTCATAAAATAGAACGACTTGAATGCCGCTATTTCAGGAAACAGGAAATAATAGAATACAGTGATCTCTTTGGCGAGATAATAAGAATAACACGGTTGAAAACTGAGAAAGTATTGAAGATGTGCGATCAAACTTTCCAACCAGTTTTGGTACGTAAAGTCCGCATTGTTTGCCAGCTTGCCGGTAAACAGGTACACATTGCTGTCAAGATGCAACACCTGGTCAATGGACATTTTAAAATGACTGGCCAATATTTTCGCTTCATCCAAAGTGATCGGCTTCTCCCCTCTTATCCGCCTGTAAGCGCTGTCGTTACTGATGTTCAGTACCTCGGCTACTACATCAACCAATGCCAGGTTCTGCGGCACCAGCCCTTTGATATGGGCAAACAAGGCCTGCTGTGTATTAGTGGATTCCATGGTTAAGTTTTGGTGAAAATCAATAGCGGGGGTAAAAAAATTGGCAAAAAACTACCAAACGGGAATAAATCTAATATAAAAACAAGTAAGATGCAAGAGGCCGGAAGCTTATTTAATCACAGTTTAAGGATGATCTGCGAACTAAAATACATATCCGACACTAAGGCCGCCGTGTAAACCGGCAGCGTAATCATCATAGTCAGAAAAACGTTTTCCCCATAGTAAAATGCCAAAATAAGCTCCGAGAAAAAATTTACCTGTTTGTTTCTGATACCCAATATCAAGATAGGAAGCAACTCTTCCGTAAAACTGTTTCGTTGGGGTTGGATTAATCGCAATAACCTTATTACTGATAACAGAGGATGCAATTGAAACATAAGGCCCTGTATAATTCACGATCGGCCGCATCTTTCTTACCCGTCTGTCCAGGGAAAAATAATACCGCGCTTCCAACGCTGCAAATACATGATAGGTTGAGCGGTTGGGGTCTTCATCGGGCCCGAACCGGTCATGTGTGTAGCCAAAGCCGAGTTGGGTAACGGCCGTGATTTTTTTTGCAAGTCTTCGCTCATATTGTACTGACAGTATGCCGTCTGTTTCATAATCAGGAAAAATAGGCGCGGTCAATACGATCCGGTAAATATTGCCCTGCACTTTGGCCCAGCCTGTATCGGCGTAACTTTTACCGGGTACTTGAGCAGATAAATAAACAGGAAATAACAGGAAGATGATAAGTAAATTTTTTGCTGATCTCATTCTTTAATTTAAGAAAAAGGCACTGTGAAATAGAATAGTGCTGCTTTGATCTTATATTTTAACTATATATGTTATTGCCTATTACTTCAGTAATTTACCCGGCTTTAAAAATATTTTTTGATGATTAAAGGCAGCATTCATTTCCACAAATATGATAATGCCTATCGTTCTGTGTTTATCAAAATTTTTTATACAACGATGCGGGAAGTGCTTCTAAAGCAACTTTTACCGCGGTGTGTTTTTTAACGATGGTTCCATCATTTTTGATCAAGATATTGAGGGGGATTGTACCGCTTGCTGTTCCATTTTCTTTAAAAAATGATGAAGCCGGCCCGCCTTCCAGTAAAAAACATTCCCATGGGCAATTATCCTGTAATACCGCATTCTTCCAGGCATCTTCACTGAGATCAATTGACAGCCCAATGATTTTAACTTTGGTGGTATCGATCTGCCCGATCATTTTTGTTAATAATTTATTCTCAAACCGGCAGGGGCTGCACCAGGATGCCCCAAAGATCAATAAGCAATACTCGTACCCAGGTGGTGTGATTATTTTTTTTGCTGTCATCACCTTGTCTTTCATTGACCTAAGCAAGGTGTTATCAAGTATGTGGTCATCATCAATTTTATAACCCGCACCAGTCACAAATTTTTTCATTCTTGCAAGCGCGTTTTTCCCTTCCTTGCTGTTCTTCGCATTTGTTGGGAAGGCATTAAAAAAAGTCAGCTCTTCTTCAACCGGAATAAACATGGCCGGCACAAGAAAATTTCTTAAGGTTACCAGGGATGCTACTGTCTTTGGCATTTTCTTCAGCATCTTAAATACCAGTACCTTTTCCAGCTCAGCGTTACAATGATCCAGTGAATCAACAAAGAATTTTTTGTGTTTAGCATCGGGTATTTTTTGTGCAGCCTCATTTGTATAACGCAACAGATTGGCTTTGATCTTCGTGCGATACTCCTGGAAGGAAGGAAAATTGTCAAACACAAGCGAAGTATCCAGAAGTATGCCTTTTGTGTCTATTGAGCTCCGGATGTTTCGGTTGTTTCTACCACTATTATTGTTTTTACTTGTCGGCGTAAAAGAAACCAATGAAACTATTAAAATAAAAAAAAGGTAATTGTATGTTTTCATCTGGTTAATTTGTTCCTTATAAAAGGCAAAGATCATTTTAATAGCAAATTCAATGTAGTCGAAATATTTTTAGATGATGGCAACGCCGCATTCATCTCTACAATATGAAAGTCCTTATCAACCAAAATTGAACGTGGAATACTCATAATATTATAAGGCTGCAGTTTTGCACGATCAACAATCCATTGAAATCCCTGTGCATTGCGTTGCTGCATATTTTTCTTCCAGGCATCTTTGTTATCATCAATTGAGAGTGAAATAAAACTGATGGAAGGATTGTCCTTATAGGATTCTTTCAGTTTTTCGTATGCCGGCATTTCCTGTAAACATGGGCCGCACCAGGTTGCCCAGAGATCTACATAGATCAGTTTTCCTTTCAGGTTGCTGAGCTGTGAGGTTTTGCCATCGGCATCCATCGCTGCAAAATCAAAAGCCATATCGCCATTTGATAATTGCAATACTTTGTTTAGCGTGTTTGATAGCGCGACACGATAGGAATCGTTGCCCAGCGCTGCGATAGTTGGTTCAAACTTCATTTTTGATTCGCGATCGCTGGCACGTTTGAGTTGCTGCGCCATATCTCTTGCGGCAATCCAGTCTTTTACCTGTTGAAGATTTTTAGAAGGATTTTTTTCATTCGCTACAAGTTCATCTATCACGTCGCGGTACACGGCGATTTTCAAAAACTGTGGATCGATAAAATTCTTGTTATGTTTAGCTGTATATGGCGCTATCGTTTGTTCGAAGTTTTTTTGAAACGCGTCCGTTGAGTCTTTGGAAAGTTTGCGCCTCATAGGAAAATATGGCCTGATATCCAGCAAGCTGTTGATCAGATCTGCTTTAATGCGCGCTGTTTCCAGTTTTGTAAATTCTTTCGACACATCTGTATAGCCTGCCAAGGAAGCCGTACGTTGATCTGCAGCTTCTTCAACCGCCATCACACTCGAATCAACCGTACTTTTGATCTTTGTACCCGCCTCTAAAAAAGAGCCTCCTTTTGGAAACGGGGTTTCGCGCAGATACTCATTCTCCCTGCTATGCGTTCCGCTGAAACTGGCAAGTTTTGGATTATTGTAGTCTACAAACATGACAAGGCTATCTCCCGGTGAGAGATACAAAATATTTCTTCCCATCCTGAAATAGTTTGGAGAAGCGAGTTTGAATTTCACTTTAAAATGTCCTTCGGCATCGGGCACAAAAAAACGATCAGCATCCGGTAGCAGCAGGTCGCTCATTTCCGACATGTCCTGTACCTCTACCTGGTTATTAAAATTTTTTGTCGATCCCGTTAGCACAACCCAGCCTTTCGTTTGAGAAATCGCGGCATTTTGTATTGCAAATAAAAATGTGCAGAAAAAAAATAAGTATCTCATATAAAAAATTATTGCTTACAAAGGGTGCTTCTGATTTTCGCTTATTTGAACCACATAGTTGTAACACATAGTTTTTCTATGTGAAATCCTATGTTTTCTATATGACTATGTGGTTCAAATCAGCGAAAATTTGAAATGCACCCCTTACAAATAGGTTCGTACAAGTTCGTGTATCTTTTGCATATCCTGCATCTCCATGCATTTAAAATGTCCCTTTGGACATTTATCATAACCGATCTTGCTGCATGGACGGCAGCTTAATGGTTTGATCTCCATGATCTCATTTTTTACAACTGCATCACCATAGTAAGGCCCCATACCAAATTCAGGAACGGTATTACCCCACACACTGATGATCGGCTTTTTAAATGCTGATGCAATATGCATCAATCCTGTATCATGAGTTACGATGACCTTTGCGTATCGCACGAGATCCGCGCTTTCATTCAAATTGAATTTCCCGCAGGAGTTATAAATTTTGATGGGGTCAACAGATGCGATCTCTGTTCCTGCTTCCCTGTCTTCGGGGCCACCCAATAAAATAATGGGATGATGAATAGCCGCACACAATTCCTGTAGTTTATGAATGGGTAGTTTTTTTGTATTCAATGCGGCGCCGATCACGATTCCGACATAGCCATGAATATGAGAAATGGGAAGGTCACGGTCTTTGATCCTGTCTCTTTCAGGATAAAAATAATCGAGCCCTTTCCCATCATTCACTACGTTGAATGTTTTCAACGTATCAAGGTAACGATCCACAATATGAACAGCAGGAAGCCGGTTGATTTTTAACGTCGTCAATAACCATTTCTGGATATTCAGTTTATTGAATGAAAAATGTTT
>JAQBNJ010000417.1 GCA_028288645.1 Sediminibacterium sp. | reverse complement strand
CTCGATAGTGTGATCAATTTTCCGCGCCAGTTAATGATGGGTGCAACACCCGATGCAAAATTGATCTATGAATTTGGAAAAGCTGTGGGTCAGCAGTGCAAACGAATGGGTATACAGGTAAATTATGCGCCCGATGTTGATGTAAATAATAATCCCATGAACCCTGTGATCAACGACAGGAGTTTTGGTGAAGACAAATACAAAGTAGCGCTCTATGGTATTCAATACATGAAAGGCATGCAGGATGTGGGTGTGATGGCAACTGCCAAGCACTTCCCCGGTCACGGTGATGTTTCTGTAGACTCTCACAAAGATCTTCCTGTGATCAACAAAACGCGTGCGCAACTGGATGATCTCGAATTGTATCCTTTTAAAGAACTGATCAATGCCGGCGTAGGTAGTATCATGACCGCGCATCTTTCCATTCCCGCAATAGATACAACGACTAATCTGCCAAGTTCTCTTTCGACAAGAAATGTGACCGGCATTTTAAGAAATGATCTTGGCTTCCATGGAATTTCATTTACCGATGCATTGGAAATGCAGGGTGTAACGAAATTTTTTCCGAAAGGAGATGCTTCTGTAATGTCACTGATAGCCGGTAATGATATGTTGTGTTTACCCGGTGATATTCCAGGCAGCATAGAAAAAGTAAAAGAAGCAATTAAAGAAGGGAGGTTAACATGGGACGATATCAATGCCAAAGTAAAAAAGGTTTTACTGGCAAAATATCACCTGGGACTAAACAAATTGGAACCCATTCGAACAGAAAATTTAGTTAATGACCTGAATGTACAAACAACCCGTATTAAGACTTTATTGAGTGCCAATGCTTTGACCTTGTTGCGCAAACAGAACGAAACTATTTTCCCTCTGGTTAAAGGAAAAAAGATCGCTTATGTGTGTATCGGCGCTCCGTCAGAAAATACCATTGCAGCAAAACTCAGAACAGAATATAATGCAGATGTTTATCTATTTGGCAGCAAGAACGAATTGGGCAAACAATTAATGGATGATAAAAATCCTGTTACTACTATTGAGAAAAGCGACAGCGCGAGCGCTGTACAACTGATCAGCACGATTCAACAAAAAGGTTATGATGTGGTGATTGTGGGCCTGCACAATTATAGCCGTCGCCCTGCAAATAATTTTGGTTTGAGCAACGCTTCTGTTTTCTTATTGAATGGATTACAGCAGCCAAGGACCATAACACTTGTTTTTGGAAATCCATATGCACTAAAAAATATTGCAACTGCGCCCAATCTTGTTGCGTGTTACGAAGACGATGATGTGATACAGGAAGCGGCAGTAGCGATGCTGGAAGGCCGGATACAGCCCAAAGGAAAACTGCCTGTAACCGTTACAGAAAATATGAAATTTGGAGACGGGATCGTTTACAATAGCTACTTCCCCGTGGCAACACCAGAATCCATCGGCCTGCAATCAGAAGCCCTCAAAAAGATCGATGCTATAGCAGCGGATGCTATTGAAAAAGGTGCCGCACCGGGTTGCGTTGTGCTCGTAGCAAAAGATGGGAAGATCGCTTATCACAAAGCATTTGGTTATACCAATTTTGATAAGAAAGAACCCATGACAACCGATATGGTCTTCGATCTTGCATCAGTAACCAAAGTATCCGCCACAACAGTTTCTATCATGAAACTGTATGAGGAAGGTAAAGTTGATCTTGATAAAACCCTGGGTGATTATTTGCCATGGGTGAGGGGATCGGACAAGGCGCCATTGAAATTAACAGAGATCCTTCTGCACCAGGCGGGCTTAAATCCTTTTATTCCTTTTTACAGGGAAGTCATCGATACAACAACAGGCAAGCCACTCCCCCAATATTTCTCTACTGTCAAAGATGCACAACACCAATATCGCGTAGCAGAAGGTTTGTACCTGCGCAATGATTACGAGGATACCTTATTTAAAAGGATCCTCAAAAGCAAACTCACCGCTCCTGAAAAATATGTGTATAGTGATAATGATTTTATTTTTCTCGGTAAGATAGTAGAAGCGGTAAGCGGCAAACCGCTAAACGAATATGCAAGGGAAACTTTTTACGAACCGTTGCACATGACTACCACCACTTTCCGTCCCAGGGAATTAATGCCGATAGACGTGATTGTTCCAACAGAAGAAGAAAAACATTTCCGCCAGCAATTGATCCGTGGGGATGTACATGATGAAGGTTCCGCTATGTTCGGCGGCGTTGCCGGTCATGCAGGATTGTTCAGCAATGCCTATGACCTCGCACAGTTATACCAAATGCTGTTAAACGGGGGGGAGTTGAATGGTGTGCGGTTGCTGAAAAAATCGACTATTGATAAATTCACAGCGTACAACAGCAAAGTAAGCCGCCGCGGATTGGGCTTTGATAAACCGGAAAAGGATAATGATACCCGAAAAGATCCTTATCCATCAAAAATGGTGTCGCCGGAAACTTTCGGTCATACCGGCTTTACCGGAACCTGTGTTTGGGTAGATCCCAAGTCACATCTCGTGTATATTTTTCTTTCAAACCGGGTAACGCCTACCCGGAACAATAATAAACTCAGCTCACTAAGTGTGCGTTCAAACATACAGGATGCCATTTATCAGGCAATTGTAAAGTAATGCATAATGAAAAAGGACAAATCAGCCGCATTGTCTAACTTTACGTATTATAAAAACCTACTGATCTTACTATGAAAAAGATATTCCATTTTACTGCATTGGTATTGTTTTTTGCTGTTGCGATGACATCCTGCAAAAACAATGTTCCAAAAGAAGCCAAATACATCCCGAAAGACGCCGCTTTTGTA
>JAQBNJ010000384.1 GCA_028288645.1 Sediminibacterium sp. | reverse complement strand
GTGTATGAATGTTTTGAGTTGTTGTTTCATTAATATCACCGTGGTGGTACTTAATGCATCTTCCGAAATATGCCTGTCTTTAACGGAATTGTTCACCGATGCAAGCTATAACATATTCGCTAATACTTTGGCGGTATTCATATCGTCATCCATGAACTCTTCAAACTCTGCAATTAACTTTTTCACTTTTTCATCCAGCGCCGGGTCAACTCCAAACTCCAAACCCCAAACTCCAGACCCTGCTAACCACTCATACGCTTCCATCAAACGCTTCAATGCTTTTTCGGATGCCTGCAATGCTTCGTTACTGAAATCGAGTGTGCCCCTGTAATGGCTTTGCAGGATGAAGAAGCGAATGGTCATGGGATGATAGGCCTGCACCAGTTGCGGATTATTTCCACTGAACAGTTCACTTAATGTGATCACGTTGCCGTAACTCTTTCCCATCTTTCTTCCGTTGATGGTGATCATATTATTATGCATCCAGTAACGCGCGGGCATTTTATGATTGCAAACCGTGCTCTGCGCGATCTCACATTCATGATGCGGGAACTGGAGATCCATTCCGCCGCCATGTATATCAAATTCTTCGCCGAGATACTTTGTCGCCATCGCAGAACATTCAATATGCCATCCCGGAAAACCCTCGCCCCATGGGCTTTGCCAGCGCATGATGTGTTCGGGCGGCGCTTTTTTCCATAGGGCAAAATCGCTTTTGTCTCTTTTCTCTTCCTGGTTGTCGAGGTCGCGGGTGCTGTCTAATTGATCCTCTAATACACGGCCGCTTAAGATGCCATAAGGTTGTCCTTTGGCAGAATAATCGGTGTTATATTTTTCTACATCAAAATAAACAGAACCATTTGCTTCGTACGCATATCCATCTGCAATGATCTTTTTGATCATCTATATCTGCTCGATAATATGACCTGTTGCAGTGGGCTCGATGCTTGGCGCAAGATTCCCTAAACGATCCATCGCCCAGTGATAGAGATTGGTATATTTCTGCACCAGTTCCATCGGTTCGAGTTTTTCGAGGATCGCTTTTTTGCTGATCTTATCTTCCGCTTCACGTCCCTCTTCTTCAAAGTGCCCGGCATCGGTAAGATTTCTTACATATCGAACCTTGTAACCGTTGTGCATCAAATAGCGATACAGCACATCGAACGTAACATAAGGGCGTGCATGGCCAAGATGGCTCTCACCGCTAACAGTGGGCCCGCACACATACATTCCAACATACGGCGGGTTAATAGGAACAAAAGTTTCTTTCTGACGCGATAATGAATTATATACTTTAAGTGGCATGTGTTATAGTGTAATTATATTTTAGGATTGGGGTGCAACAAACCGGTACGATCCGGTGAACAGAACGGACTGCATCAACAGCAGCAAAAACAACAGCAATATCTGTGCGGGTCTCTCATTGAATCACGAAGATATTTTATTTTTTTAAAAGAAGGTCAGTTACCAGCATAATATGATCGCTGAGGTTCTCGTCTACCATATCGAACTGTTTTACTTCAAAATGCCTGGTGGGAAGGATGTAATCGATGCGTAAAGTGGGCGCCAGGGCAATGAAGGTGCGACTGATACCGAACCCCTTTTTCAGGCAAACATCCTGCCTGTCGCCTTTGATATGAAAATAGGTGTACGAATTGGGCACATCATTAAAATCGCCGCAGATAACGGAGGGATGGGGGCTTTTATCGATTTCGGACCTTACCATATTGGCCTGTATGCCGCGTCTTTGAAAAGCCAGCTTCATTTTCTTGATGATGCTTTTGGATGCGGCGATCGTTTCTTCGTCCTGCTCCCTTATTTTTTCAAGATCATTGTAATCTGCTTTCTGGAACTTGAACGATTGAAGATGCGTGGTGTAAATACGGATGGTATCACCACCTTTTACAATATCTGCATAGATCAGGCTTTCAGCCACAGGATATTGCATTTTTCCTGAATCTACGATGGGAAACTTTGAGAAAATGATACAGCCCGATTGATAGGTTCCATTTGCGCGGCGATAATCTTTAGAAAAATAATGATACCAATACTGTTCTTTAAAAAGGGCGATATTATCGGCGTTGGATGCGGTATTGAATTCCTGCAGGCAGATCACATCGGGTTGTTGCTTGATGATACTTTTGGCGAGATCGCTGGCAGTATTTCCTTTATCAGCTGCATTTTTTGAAAGGCCGTTAAAACTCTGTACGTTCCAATCTACAATACGTAAAAAATTCTCCTGTCTTTTTTTGCTGAATCCAGCACCCGGGTGCCAGGCAAATACCACGCTGATCTGTTGCCAGCCTAACAGCAGCGTAAGCAATGTAACCCATACCATGCGCGGTCTTACAATGAGCCAGAAAATAATAAAGAAGATCAATACCAATAATAAATAAGGAACGATAAGCCCTACGAAACCAATTAGCCACCAACGCGCAGGATTGAGAAACGGTGATAGACAAGCGATCAGAAACAACACTGTAATGATCACGTTGATCGTGATCAATGTTTTTTTAACGATGCGGCGAAAGAGGCTTTTTGCCATGCGTGAATTTATGAAAAAACCCCCCAACCCCCTAAAATGGGGAGTTATAATTCTTCATCACTCGCCCTCTTCAAAAACGCCTTCTCCTCATCCGTTAAAAACTGGTAGCCTTTCTGGTTGATCTTGTCGAGGATCGCATCCAGTCTTTGCTGGGTTACGTTTGATATTTTTTCGTAGGGTTTCTTTCCCGCCTGGTAGAACAGTTTGTCTTTGGTAGCTTGTTTGGTGTGTTTTTTTTCCGGGCGGAAAAGATCATCGAGCCAGTCTACAAATTTGTTCATCCACGCGCCCCAATCATTTCCACGGCGTAATTGCCTGATGAAGAAAAATCCTACAGCGCCTGCTGCGAGATGTGATGCTGCGATGCCTGCATTTCCTGAAGAGACCGTTGCAAAATCGATCGCTACAAAGATCAGGGTAAGTACCCACAAAGGAATGCCGCCACCGATCATAGGAAACATCCTGTAATCGGGTGCCAATGTTGTGGTTGCTACAGCTATGGCCATGATGGATGCACCGGCGCCAAGATAGGGTGCGGTATAAGGCAGGCGTGCTGCCAGCGAGGGTGCAAAATTATTCACCAACAGAAAAACGATGCCTCCTACAAAGCCACCGTAGAGATATATGGGGATCAGTTTATTATTACCTGTGAGGTCCTGCAGTATATATCCAAAACACCAGAGCCATAAACAGGTGCCGATCAGGTGCCAGATATTATAGTGTGTGAACATATACACTAAAACTGTCCACGGGCGTGTTGCGAGAGTTTCGGGTGAAGGAGATAAGGTGAACCAGTTCAGGATCTGTCGGTAAAAAAACTCATCCGGTATATCCGAAAGCTGGTAAATGACCTTGAGAAAATTGAGCATTACAAAGATCAATCCATTCGCAGCAAATAACAATACAAGGGCGTTGTTATCCTGTCCCAGTAAGATACTTCGATTGGTCTTGTATGGTCGTGATGGCATATACTATTTTTGTAAGCGGTCGGGACGCTAAAGCGGCCTGAACGCTAAACCCTCATTAGTAGAACGTTTTTTTGTTGGTTTTGTTCCAGGTCATCACAATTAATAATCCAACAACAGCGCCGCCGATATGTGCCCAGTGCGCCACGTTGTCGCCGGCTGAGTTTTGAATGCCTTCGTATAATTCGATGGCACC
>JAQBNJ010000382.1 GCA_028288645.1 Sediminibacterium sp. | reverse complement strand
GGCTTCATCGATCGCAAATAATGAAACAGGGATCTCCTGCAGGAAACGCAGGAATTGAATCTCGCCACCCACTAATCTTTCCGGCGCAACATATAACAACTTCAATTCGTTGCGGCGAAGCTGTTGTAATATGAATGATTGCTCGCCGCTGCTTTGCGAGCTATTGAGAAAGGCTGCTTTTACCCCACTTAGCACCAATGCATCTACCTGGTCCTTCATCAAAGCGATCAATGGACTCACAACGATCGTTACTCCCGGTAAACACAAAGCAGGCACCTGGTAGCAAAGGCTTTTGCCTCCGCCGGTCGGCATCAGCACTATGGCATCCTTGCCTTTTAATAAATGTGTAATGATCTCTTCCTGGTTGTGGCGGAATTCGGTATAGCCGAAAACCGACTCAAGGATAGTATGCGGATTGGCGATAGTCGTCATAATTATTGCTGCAAGATAATGTTCGGCCCGATCACTTTGTAAAGAGTTAGTACGCAAAAAAACGGGTGTTTTTCCCGTTGTCCGGCACCGGAGTTTTGTGTTGTTTTGCATTTCACGATTTACCGGTAACTTAACGGCGAACCCAAATTATTAACTGTTTAAAGTCGTACCCTATGAAAAACTCCATTGCCGGTAAAGGGAAAGGATGGTTAAAAGACTATCCTGATTTTCGTGACCAAACACCGCGCACCAAAGAAGTAACCGGTAAGCAGGCCGAAAGAGGCGTTAAGCAGCCGGTGCAGGCATTACTGCAAAAGATAGATGTGCAAACAGATCAGAAAAGTATGGTTACTGCAAAGAAAACAGCAACAAAAAAAGCTGTGGCCAAAACAAAGATCGATTCACGCGTGGACCTCAGGCAATGGTGTTCTCCCATTGAGGACCAGGGCGCGCTGGGTTCCTGTACCGCGCATGCATCGATCGGCCTTTATGAGTATTTCGAACGAAGGGCATTCGGAAGACATATTGATGGCTCCCGTTTGTTCCAGTACAAAGCAACCCGGAACCTGCTAAAGAAAACGGGTGATGATGGCGCTTATTTGCGTACGGCCATGGCCGCGATGGCCTTGTTCGGTGTAGTGCCTGAAAAATACTGGCCCTATCATGAAGACAAAGTATATGAAGAGCCCAGCGCTTTTTTATATTCTTACGCGCAGAATTTTCACGCCATCACTTATTACCGGTTGGATGGGAACGGTGTTACAAGACCGCAACTATTAGAGAGCATCAAAGATCATTTGCGTAAAGGGCTGCCTTCTATTTTTGGTTTTACCTGTTATACCTCTCTCGACCAGGCAAAAAAAGGAAGGATCCCTTTTCCTGATAAGAAAGAAGATACCGATGGCGGCCACGCAGTAATGGCTGTTGGTTATGATGATGACCTGAAAATTGTGAACCCGATGAATGAATCAGTGGTAACCACCGGCGCCATACTCATCCGGAATTCCTGGGGAACAGATTGGGGTGAAGATGGTTACGGATGGATCCCTTACGAATACGTACTATGCGGCATTGCCGATGACTGGTGGACGATGACCAAAGCAGAATGGATAGATACCAACCAGTTTGGTTTGCCGAACGGGTAAGTTTTATGACCCATTTATTCTGATAAGAAGAGGTTGTCTTTAAAAGGATGACCTCTTTCATTTTGTAAAAGATGGCACGCGGATGACACGGAAAAAAACGGATTTTAACTGATCCGATCCGCGCTAATCCGTTTTTTTCCGCGTTATCCGCGTGCTATTTTCTTTTGTTACTGTGCAACAGCAACTAATTTATATACTTTACCTGTAGTACCCGATGGCCCCTGCACACCGGTAGCTGTTACATATATCTCGCCGGAAAGATCCTGGCCGAAGCCTTTAACGAACATGCCAAGATCAATTGGATAATCTTTGAGCATGATCTCACTATACGCCCATAACCCGGAACCGGTGGGTGTTGATGAATACAGCTTTGCATTTGCTTTGCCATCCTTCGAAAACACACCGAATACGTACTTACCCTGGAAGAGGCTTGATAAAATAGTCCCTCGATACACATAACCGGCAACGATAACCGTGGCAATACCTCCGCCTGCCGGGTTTGCAAAATTGGTCAACTGAATCACCGGATCGATCAAAGGGTTTCCCGTTGAATCAGCAATAGGGCAGGATGGACGGATCGACAGGTCATTGTCGGTATTAAAACAAACTGTACCTTCTTTTACATTCCATCCATAGTTGCCACCTTTGGCAACAACATCAATTTCTTCATATAGCCCCTGTCCTGCATCGCCCAAATACAATTGATGTGTTCCACCCATGTCAAAAGCAAAACGATAAGGGTTCCGGAAACCGTGAGCATATATTTCCCGCTTAACACCCGTGCCCGAAAAAGGATTGTCTGCCGGTATACTATAAGGGTTGCCGCTGTTCACATCTATTCTCAATACTTTACCCATCAGGTTGGCAGTAATATTCTGTGCATTGCCGCCTTTGTTGGCAGCATACCAATCAGCTACATGTCCTGCGGCATTATCATCACTGGCGCCGCCATCGCCAATAGAAATATACAAATATCCATCAGGCCCAAAAGCTATGGTGCCACCATTGTGGTTCCCTTGCGGGTGATCGGCCTCAAGGATGATTCGCTCTGAACTCATATCCGCCAGGTTACTGTTGGATAAAGAAACCTTGAACTCAGAAATCCTGGTAAGGTTATTCCATGGAGTTTGCGCATCGGGCCCGCCTGCGCGTGGTGGCGCTGTATAAAACACATAGAATTTCCCGTTCGTTTTGAAATCGGGATGAAAGGCAAATCCAAGCAGGCCACGTTCATCATAGGCAGGGCTCAAACTCACCATTTTGCTGCTGATGTCCATAAAAGGATTGGCCGGTTTTGTACCATCGGAGTTTACTATCCAGATCTTTCCTGTTTGGTCAACAATAAATAATCTTTTGGTTCCGTCGGGGGCTTCGGTAACAGAAAGAGGTGATACAAGGTTATCTGCAACCAGTTGCAGATTAGGCACGACGTTCGGAGCCGGGGGATTATTGGTTGACGGATCGGTCTTTTTACAACCCGTAATTTGAAATGATGAAATGATAAACAGGGAACCCAACACCACAAATAACATCGTCCTGCGCATTACATGCGTAGATTTTTTGACTGAATTCATAAAATCAGAGATTTACTCTATTAAAAAATGCCTGCAGAACGGGGACTGAAGAATAACAGATTAGAGTACATAAAAATTGTGCCGCCATGGCACGCGGATGACACGGACTGAACGGATTGGCGCGGATTTGATCCGTTTAAATCCGTTCAATCCGCGTGTCCGCGTTGCTATTTCCTTAATAAAAAAGGTTGCCTTTTATGGACAATCTTATGCTCGATTAAGAATGATTTGATCCTACAATTCCCTAATCCAGATATTCCTATAACTCATCGGCTGCCCGCCATCCCTTCCATGATCCTGCAATACGATGGGTTCTTTATCGCCCACCTTTGTATATTTTGGCTGGCCTATCCATTCTGTATTTCCTTTGATCTCTACATTGTTCTGTACCAGTATGCCGTTATGCAAAACAGTGATGCGTGCGGGTGATTGCAAAGAACCGTCGGCATTAAATTTCGGCGCCGTAAAGATCACGTCATAGGTTTGCCATTCACCAGGTTTGCGGCTGGCATTTACCAATGGGATGTGTTGCTTGTAAATACTTCCGGCCTGCCCGTTTACGTATGTTGGGTTATTGTATGAATCCAATACCTGCAGCTCATATTTTCCCATAAAAAAGATACCGCTGTTACCGCGTGTCTGGCTTGACCCCGCAATGGTTGAAGGTTGGCGCCATTCAATATGTAACTGGCAATTGCCGAATTTTTGTTTGGTGGCAACATTACCTGAACCTTTTACAACGGTTAATGCTCCATCATCATCTATTTTCCATCCAACAGCTCCGCCGTTCTCTTTTTGCAATTGATCAACATTCTTTCCATAAAAAATAACGATCGCATCGGACGGCGCTTCGCCAACATTGGTTCCGGGCGTTACCATTTTAGGTACGGGCTCCCAGAGTTCTGTTTTGGCGGATTCTTTTTGGAGGCTGTCCTGGTTTCTGTTTTGCGCTTTTGTGGTGATTGCAAAAACGAGTGTGGCGGTTAATAATAAGAGTTTTGTTTTCATATGGTTGGTGTTGACCCCTCCTGGCCTCCCCTGGGAGGGGAGGGATGTGCTGTTAATATAGTTAGATTCTTGGTAATTGATATCCGTTATTGTATTCTTTCATGAAATATTTTTTGTTGATTGCATCATCTTTGAATTGTTGTTTGCCGGCATCCCATAATATTTTTTGTCCTGTGCGATACGCGATGTTTCCCATTTGAGCAAAGCTGGCGATGTCGGAACCGGCTTGTATAGGGCAGGCAAGATCTTTTATATTTTTTGATTTTACTACCTCTACAAAATTTACCCAGTGTTTGTCTAAGCCATTATCTTCTGATTTATGGAATGGCTCAACTACTCTATGGTCGTTCTTTTTTTCTTCCAACACTTCCCATCCGTTACGGTTCAAAACCAGGGTTCCGTTGTTGCCAATGAACGCGATGCCATGATCTTTTCCATAGTTACCGTTGCCGATTCCTACCGCGTGATCCCATACAATATTGAATCCATCAAATTCATACAG
>JAQBNJ010000379.1 GCA_028288645.1 Sediminibacterium sp. | reverse complement strand
TCCGCGGTTCATGATACCTACTTTTAGTTTGCCCTGTTTTAAATATTCCCTATTTACATCGGTGATCTCGTATTCACCGCGTGCAGAAGGTTGCATATTCCTGGCAATGTTCACAACACTATTGTCGTAAAAATAAAGTCCGGGCACTGCATAATTCGATTTGGGTATTGCTGGTTTCTCTTCGATGCTTACCGCATTCTGGTCCGCGTCAAACTCAACCACGCCATATCTTTCAGGGTCATTCACTTCGTAGGCAAATACAGCTGCGCCGTCCACATCGTTGAATGACTGTACCAGTTTACTAAAACCTGCACCATAAAAAATATTATCTCCTAATATCAATGCTACCTTATCATCGCCAACGAATTTTTCGCCAATAACAAAAGCCTGTGCCAACCCATTGGGCACTTCCTGCACCGCATAGTCAAACCGACAGCCTAATTCGGAACCATCTCCTAAAAGCCGTTGGAACTGCGCAGAATCTTCAGGCGTTGTGATGATCAAAATTTCATGAATCCCTGCCAGCATCAATACCGAAAGGGGGTAATAGATCATGGGTTTATCGTAAACAGGCATCAATTGTTTACTGATCCCTTTAGTGATGGGATACAGTCTCGTACCGGATCCTCCCGCCAGTATAATACCTTTCATAGGTTAAAAATTTTGGTTGTTCATAGCTTCTTTGAAGCCTGGTAAGATCTTATCTTTTTCTGATAATATAAGTTCCTCTACAGGTAGCTGCCAATCGATCGCCAGTTCGGCATCATTAAAAATAATACCGCCTTCAGCAGGTTTGTAATAATAGTTATCACATTTATAAAAAAAAACCGCTTCTTCACTTAACACTACGAAACCATGCGCAAACCCGCGCGGAACAAATAACTGGGTATGGCTGTCTTCTGATAATTCGATAGCCACATGTTTGCCAAAGCTTGCAGATGCTCTTCGCAGGTCAACGGCTATGTCCAATACTTTACCTTGTAAAACACGCACCAGTTTAGCCTGTGCAAATTCATCTTTCTGAAAATGCAAACCACGAAGCACACCTTTTTGAGAACGTGATTGGTTATCCTGTACAAAATCAATGGCCATTCCTGTTTGTGCGAGAAAAGTGTTCCGGTTAAAACTTTCAAAGAAATAACCACGCTCGTCCCCGAAAAAAGTATCGTGAACAAGAAAACAACCTTCTAAAATGGTTTCTTCAATTCGCATATTACCTGTTGCTGTACATTGATTGATAATAATTCTGGTAAGCGCCGCTGGTAACATGTTGCAGCCAGGCCGTGTTCTGCAGATACCAGTCGATCGTTTCGCTCAAGCCTTCTTCAAATGTTACGGTTGGTTTCCAGCCCAGTTCCGCATTGATCTTTGTGGCGTCAATGGCGTAGCGCCTGTCGTGCCCGGGCCTGTCTTTTACATAAGTGATCAGTTTTTCACTGTATCCTTTTTCCCTGCCTGATTTTTCATCCATCAGAGAACACAGCAATTTTACGAGGTCAATATTTCTCCATTCATTAAAGCCGCCGATATTATAAGTTTCACCGTTTTCCCCTTTGTGAAAAATAAGATCGATAGCCAATGCATGATCCTTTACAAACAACCAGTCGCGCGTGTATAAACCATCGCCATAAACCGGCAAGTGTCTCTCTTCAATGATATTATGAATAAACAAAGGGATCAGTTTCTCAGGGAAATGAAAGGGCCCATAGTTATTGGAGCAATTTGAAACAATGGTCTGCATATGGTATGTTTCGCGATAAGCTCTCACAAAATGATCAGAAGAAGCTTTGCTCGCGGAATATGGCGAATTGGGATCATACGGTGTTGTTTCTGTGAAGAAACCCGTATCGCCCAAACTTCCATATACTTCATCGGTTGATATATGATAGAACAGGTGATTGGAATAATCTTCCTTCCATTTTTTTCTTGCTGTATTCAGCAGATTTACGGTGCCAATGATATTGGTATAGACAAAATCAAGCGGAGAAATGATCGATCGGTCCACATGCGATTCGGCCGCGAGATGGATCACATCGCTGATCTCGAATTCATCAAACAGTTTTTCCAATGCTTCCGTATCAAGTATATTGGCTTTTACAAAACGGTAATTGGGTTGCTTATCTATATCTGCCAGGTTCTCGAGATTACCGGCATACGTGAGCGCATCGAGGTTTATGATCGTGTATTGCGGGTATTTGTTTACAAAGAGCCTTACCACATGTGAACCAATAAATCCGGCGCCCCCCGTAATTAGAATGTTTTTGCTCATATTGCGGAATGAAATTGCTGGTTGTAAAGTAACAATAAATCCTGCCAGTGTACAACATTATCAAATGAGGGTCGCCCGATTTTTATAAATAGTAAGATTTAAAGCTTCACCGAAAAGGCTGCCCATATCCTGCTATCTTTCTTATCTTCATTACAGAAACCATTGCCATGAACCAACGTTACTATTCTTTAGACGTTTTCCGGGGAGCCACTGTGGCCCTGATGATATTGGTAAATAACCCCGGTAGCTGGGCACATATTTACGCACCGCTGGAACATGCCAACTGGCATGGTTGCACACCTACCGATCTTGTGTTCCCGTTCTTTCTTTTTGCCGTAGGAAATGCCATGGCATTTGTGATGCCGCGCTTTGAAAAAGCGGGCCCTGCGGTTTTCTGGAGAAAGGTGATCAAACGCACGTTGCTGATTTTTGCCATCGGCCTGTTCCTGAACTGGAGCCCGTTCATACGTTGGGACGGCGACCATATCGCGGGAAAAGCATGGCAGAATGTGCGCATATTCGGTGTATTGCAACGGATAGCCCTTTGTTATTTTTTCGCTTCCGTAATCGTGTATTATGCAAAAGCCAAAGGCGCATTCGTGATCAGTGCGGTATTGTTGTTGCTTTACTGGGTGATTTGTTTATTGTTCGGAAGTATTGGTGACCCGTATAGTTTGTCAGGATGGTTCGGTACGGAAATTGACATCAAACTGCTTGGTCTTTCACATATCTATAAAGGAGAAGGCGTGCCGTTTGATCCTGAAGGATTACCGAGCACTACCGCCGCGATCGTACAGGTGATCTTTGGTTTTTTTGTTGGACAATATATCCAGCAGAAAGGAAAGAATTACGAAATGCTGTCCAATCTTTTTGTTGCAGGATTGGTACTATTCTTCACCGGTTATTGCT
>JAQBNJ010000375.1 GCA_028288645.1 Sediminibacterium sp. | reverse complement strand
CTATGATACAGAGGTCCTTTACGCATTGCCTAACCTGAAATGTATTTCGCGGGTCGGGGTAGGTGTGGATGCAATAAACCTTGCCGCTGCAAAAGAAAAAAATATAACTGTGTTAAATACGCCGGATACACCTACTATCGCTGTTGCAGAACTCGCGCTTTCCATGTATTTCTCATTGAGCAGGAATTTACGGAAACAGGCCAACAGTATGGGTGACAAGAAATGGGAACGGCTCGAATCTCATTTACTAAGTGGTAAAACGCTTGGTATTATTGGATTCGGCAGGATAGGAAGAAAAATAGCAGAATTCTGTAAGCCATTCAATTTGAATATCCTCGTTTGCGATCCTTTCTTAACAAAAGAGGCGGTTGATAAAGAGAATATAACGCTGGTTGATAAGGAGACGCTTCTAAGGAACGCCGATATTGTATCTATTCATGCATCAAAATCAGAAACAGTTATTATTACGCGAAAGGACCTGGCTGCCATGAAAAAAGGATCCCTGCTTGTAAACCTTTCACGTGGTGGAATGATTGATGAGGAAGGATTGTTTGATGCGTTGCAATCAAAACACCTGGCTGGTGCGGGATTAGATGTGTTTGCCAAAGAACCTTACAACGGCCCGCTTTGTGATCTTGATAATGTGATCCTGACACCCCATTCTGCTACCATGCCTGTTGAAACAAGAGTAGCCATGGAAGTGGAAGCTGTTGACAAGGCATTGCGTTTTTTAAACAACCAGCTGGAGCCAAACGAGAAAGTAATTTAAGTGGATCAAAAAGAATTTGACAGGCTTACTGATACATGCAGCAGGATCCTTCGCAGGTTTTCTTCGGACTATGCAATAGTTGCCATTCCCTGGCTGCACATATTGAATGGTCATCCCAATAGTATCCGGCAATATGCGCATGCTTTTAAAAGAAGAAACTTTTTTTCAGCAGCAGGTTCCTTTCTTTATAACCTGGCCTATATTTTTTTTAAACTGTTGCGGTCTGTTATCCTGTTTCGCAGCAATAAAATAAATATCGATGGCGAGTTGGTGAAATCAGATGTCCTTTTTATTTCACATTTGGTAAGCCTATCGTTGAGTGAGAAAGATTTTTATTTTGCCACGCTTCCGTCTCATCTATATGCATCAACGGGATCGTCAGCAACGATAGGTCTTATCGATCACACACCCTCAACCCGGGCTATTAAAATACGCAGCAGGAAAGAAGCGGGAGATCCTCAAAGGGTCGTGTTTTCAAAAACAATGTCTTTCAGGAGTGAATTTACATTTGCCAGTCAATGTTTTTCTTCCTTTTTTAAACTTATCGGTGCTGCAGGTAAAGAAGAGGATAAAATAACTAAAAACATTTTCCGCGAAGCTGCCATACATGCAATGGCGCCGGAAACGCTTGCAGCGCTCCGGATACGCGAACACATTCGTCAACTACTGGAACAAACCGCAGCAACCACCCTACTATTTACATGGGAAGGGCGTTCATGGGAAAGAATGGGCATTCATGCAGCAGGATCGCTCAACCGTTCTATCCGCTGTTTGGGTTACCAGCATACGATACTGCTTGCATCATCAAAAGCGCTTACAAAAAGTTTGGGTAAAGAATATGATCCTGATGTTATTTTCACCATCGGGAAAAAAACAGCCGAGGTCATACGCTCCGCGAATGAATTTCACGATACGCCTATCATAGAATTTGGATCTTACCGGCTCTCTGTTTCGTCCATCCAGTACCCCGGACCAAAAGAAAATGTTTTGCAATGCCTGGTAACTCCCGAGGGGCTCGAATCAGAATGTGTATTACTTTTTGATTTTGCCATACAATTAGCCGAACGATCACCTGGAATGAATTTTATTTTCAGGAATCATCCTGTCCTTCCTTATGATATGCTGGCAAAAAAATACCCAAGGTTCGTAAAATTGCCCGTCAACTGTAGGTTGTCCGACGAATCTGACATCAATGAAGATTTTAAAAGATCTGATCTTTTATTGTATCGTGGGTCATCGGTCTGTATGTACGCGGTAATGCTGGGCCTTCGGCCGGTTTATTATGCATTGCCAGGCGAATTATCTATTGATCCTTTGTACCAACTTAAAGAATGGCGTTTCATCGTGCAAAATGAGCATGAGTTTTCAGCGGCAGTTACCGATCACCGCGAAACACCGGCAGGGAAAAAAAATGAAATGTACCTGGCTGCGCGTTCTTTTTGCACGGATTATTTACAAGTGCCTGATGAAAATTTTTTCTATGAACATATCCTCATAAAAAATAAGGCCAATTAATACTTTGAGCTGTTGGGGCATTAGTCAGCTGAGATTGGAATATGATTTTGAACAACATAGTCACATAGGCCACATAGGTAATAACACATAGATAAATGCTAATTACTAAAAAGCATTAATAATTTGCTTGCACTTTTACCCAGGAATAATAAAAACTATGTGAAAGCCTATGTTTCTATGTGCCTAATGTGGTTCAACTGAGATTGGATTATTATTTTGAACAATATAGTCACAACTTGTCCCGCCAAATGGATGGGTTATAACATATAGACAAACTAAAAAAAATATGACAGATCTTTTTGCAAGCCGTTACTTACACGAGGCTCAACAGGTAATCGAACAAATCGATGTTAACGCCATTGAAAAAATGACAGCCTTATTGGTTGATCTTCGCGCCAGGAAAGGCCGCCTGTTTTTAATAGGTGTTGGTGGCGGTGCAGGCCATGCGGGCCACGCGGTAAATGATTTTCGAAAAATAGCCGGTATTGAATCGTACTCGCCAAGTGATAATGTGAGTGAATTAACCGCAAGAACCAATGATGAAGGATGGGACACCACATACTCAGCATGGTTGAAAGTAAGCAATCTCTCTTCAAACGATATGTTGTTCATTTTCTCCGTTGGCGGCGGCGATGCAGAAAGAAATATCAGCGCCAATATCGTGAACGCTTTAAAGCTCGGCAAAGAAACAGGCTGTAAGATCATTGGTGTGGTGGGCCGCGATGGTGGGTATACGGCAAAAGTTGCCGATGCTTGTGTTATAGTGCCTGTTGTTAACAAAGATTATATAACGCCCCATACGGAATCTTTCCAGGCATTGGTGTGGCACCTGATTGTATCGGATCCGCGCATGCAGCAAATGTCTAATAAATGGGAATCACAGAAATAACTTTCACGCTATTAGAAAACATCTTTGATGAGTTTTACCGGAATTAAAAAGAAACTGAGATCACGGTTATCCATTTTAATACTATGGAGCATTTTGCTCAGGATGCTTGTTTATTTTCTTTTACCGCCGGCCAAAGAGCTTGGGCAATATCCTGAAGCAGACAGGTTTTTCTTTTCTGCATTAACCGATCATTTTGCTGATTTTTTTTCATTTACCACGCAGGTGCCACCGGCAACCTACCTGATCAATTCTTTTGTTTTATCAGTAACGGGGATAAAAACAGCATTGGCTATACGGGCCTTTCTCATTTTTGTTTCATTGATGGATATTGCGGCGGTGATCTTTTTATACAAAGCCTGTAAGAAAGCGGGCGCAGTTCAGGGGATCTCATTTTTCCTTTTACTGCTTTTTTCCACGATACTGATCCCAATAGAATTATGGCGGGAAGGCAGGCATTATGACCACCATACCGTTTTTTTTACAGCATTGTTTGCGTGGTCATTGGTTTGTCTTATCAAAAATCGAAATAAAATCCCGGCAATGTTTTTCGTTTCTGTTGCTGGCGCCTTGCTGGTTTCACAATCTGCCGTTAATTCCGCAGTTGTACCCTTTTCGATACTTATTATTTCATTTTGTATATTCATTCCCCAAAAACAGTATAGCCGTTTAGTACAGTCGCTGCTAATAACTCTTTTGTTGCCTGTAACTTTATTGTTACTGATCAGCAGGAAAAATCAATCCGTTGGACAGGAATCACTCACCAGCAATAAAGCCGGTCCGGCTATGATGATGGTCGTGCAACGGGCATATCACTATGATTCAAACGCGGTCCGCTCACTGGTTATTGAAAGCGGCGCACCTGATTGGTATGTATGGACTTACGGCCATGCGACTGATCAGGTAGATCCCGTAACATTACAAAAATCAAAAGGATGGATCTACCTGGCACAGGCATTCGGTATCTGTTTTTTTGCAGAAGACAGTACAAAAGCCAAAGGGCCATGGTACTATAATTTTACCCCTCTTTTGAATTACCTGCGTAAAAATAACCTTCATTCATTGGCGGATCTTGTGGCATTGGATTCGGCGGATGCAATAGCAAAACCTTACCGCTTTGCCGGCTATTCACCTGAACTGGCACCGAGATGGATCGGCGTATATGGATCGGTATCAAAAAAAATATTTTTCAGCTCGCTCAAAAAAAATCCTTTGGGAATGGTTCGTGCATTTGCCATACAGCAAGGTATTTTTTCAATATACGGCCCTTTGTTCCCGTACAATACTTTGCGGTCCCGGCAGTCATTACTTGCCCGGAGTGGGTTGCGTACTTTCCCTGACAAAATACCACTTGATCCTATGTTTGTGATATTGGTATTATTGTTTGCTTTGGTAGCATGGACAACTTATGCAACAGCCTTACTCAATTTACCTGTATTCTTATGGCAATTCTTTGTGAACAAAAGAAGAACAGTAAGTGTTTATAATAATGTATTCCTGTTGCTTTCTGTACCGGTAATATTATTGGCGCTTGTGTTTTCATGCCTGGTAGGCGGCGAAAACGACAGGTATTTTATACAGTTAACACCTTATATAATCATACTGGCAGCTTGCCTGCCGGTATGGAATAGAGAAATAAAATAGAACCTCGTTATTATTTTCAGTAACACCACCTTCACTTTTAGATGAATATTATACCTTCTAATCCCAACAACCCTGATTGCCGTATCGGCATCTTTGTGATCGCCTATAATGCGGAGAGTCATATTGAAAAAACACTTAGCCGGATCCCTGAATCTGTATGGAAAATGTTAACGGTGGTCTATATCATTGACGACTGCAGCTCCGATGAAACCACGCTTAAAGCCCTTGGCTTTAATAATGAATATTCAGGAAAAATTGTTGTGATCAGGAATCGTGTAAACCTCCGCTATGGAGGAAATCAAAAGTTAGGATACCAATGGGCAATTGATCAGCAGTTGGATATCGTGGTGATGCTGCATGCAGATGGTCAATACGCTCCCGAGTTCCTTGAGCAGATGTACACACCTATCATGAAGAATGAAGCGGATGTGGTGATCGGTTCAAGAATGATGACCGCTAAAACAGCCTTGCTTGGCGGCATGCCAAAGTATAAGTACTACGGGAATATCATCCTTACCAAAATGCAGATCGCGTTAACGGGCTTACGTTTGTCGGAGTATCATTCGGGATACCGCGCATACAGTGTAAAATTTCTCAAGAGTATTCCTTTCTGGGAAAATTCCAATGAATGGCATTTTGATACACAAATATTAGTACAAAACTACCAGAACAAAGCGCGTATCAGGGAATTGCCAATACCTACTTATTATGGTGATGAGATATGCAGGGTCAACGGAATGAGTTATGCATTTAATTGTGTCATTACCTCTTTTGGCTTTTTATTATACAGGCGCGGTATTTATTACAGCCGCAAATATGATGTAAACCTGAAGGGACAACGGTACTTTGATAAGTTTGATGATCCTTATTCAAGTCATTCACTTATCTATAAATACCTGCTTTCTCATGGGGTGGAGGGAAAAAAAGTATTGGAATTAGGAGTGGGTGATGCGTCTCTTACACGCAGACTAAAAGCCAATGGCGCTTTGGTAGATGGAGTGGAGTCTGACCGCGTATATATTGAACTTGCCCAGCCTTATTGCAAAAATATTTTCAGCGGCGACCTGAATAAAATAGAAACACTAAACCTGGATACTGATTATGATATTATAGTTGCTGCAGATATATTGGAACATTTGGTCGATCCTGAATATGTACTATCCAAGCTGAAGACGAATTTAAAAAAAGATGGATTGCTTGTCGTATCACTTCCCAATGTGGCGAATATATATGTACGGATGAGTTTGTTGTTCGGAAGATTCAATTATCATTCCAAAGGATTGCTTGACAAAACGCATTTGCATTTTTATACCATCAGCACGGCTTCGTCCATGTTGGCTAAAACCGGCTGGAAGATCACGGATAAAAACGTAACGGCTATTCCCCTGGCAATCGTATTTCCGTTTTTACGCATGAAGGCGTTCAGGTGGATCTTGCAATTATTTTACGGCATAACAAGGCTGTTCAAAGGATTATTTGCTTACCAGAGTTTATCTTATTGTACAAACCCGAATAGTACCACGCTGTTATAACAATGGAAGAAGTGTTGCAAAAAAAAGAAGAAGTGTCTGTTGTGATCGCTACCCTGGGAGGACCATGGTTACAAAACACGATCGATTCGCTTACAGGTGGATCAAAAACGCCCAGCGAAATATTGATCTGCATCCCGGTTGACCATGCGCACAAAGTAGCTGCCCTGGCTTCTTCGATTGTAAGAATTGTTCCAACCGAAGTAAAAGGACAGGTAAAACAACGGGCTTTCGGGTTTACACAGGCAAAATGTAATATGGTACTTCAGTTAGATGATGATACACCTCTTGAAAAAGATTCGTTGCGTGATATGGTTAAACATCTTACGGCCCTCGGACCGGGTAATGCAGTTGGCCCCATTTATTATGGCCCCAATACCAGGCGTTGTAACCATGAACTTGAAAATGGATTTGTGAAAAATATCTTCGACTGTATCGTTTGCGCCGCGCCCTGGGGAAGAAAAAAAATGGGTGTAGTTACCTCGATCGGTTTAAATTATGGAGTGGATGACAGCTATTGTACAACAGATCTTCTGGAGGTAAGTTGGTTACCTGGCGCCTGCGCATTATCATTCAGGGATGAGCTGATAACAGATGACTATTTCCCTTTCACCGGGAAAGCGTATTGCGAAGATCTGTTTCATTCTTACTATAGAAGAATAAAAGGGATAAGATCATGGATAGTTACCAATACACGTGTATACACTGATGAACCTGTTTCAAGATTGGATAAAGAGATCGTGAATAAAGAAATTGAGATAAGAAGATATTACGTTAAACTGGTAAATGGTCCACGATGGAGATTATTTATCTATGAAGTGTTTTGCAGGGCAAGAAGTTTTTTTTATTCCTTAACAAAAAAACCATCATAGCAATCAATGGATTGGTTGCCTGCTAAAATGAATAAAAGAGATTTGTTGAATAAAATTGATGACGCAGCTTCTGGCACCCACCTCAAATTTTTTGGTGAACGGCCAGGCTTATCAACATTCCTGTTTCATTCTGTTTTTGAAAATAAACAGCAGATCAGCAGCAATCAGATACTGCCGCAGGAGCGTATGACGGTTGGTGTCTTCTGCCAGTTTCTTGATTATTTTTTATCGAATAACTACCAGTTTGTTACACCAGAAGACATCAGGAAGGGATTGCCGGATGATAAAGCAAAGTACGGGCTGATCACATTTGATGATGGCTATTTCAATAATACTTTAATACCCGCTATACTTGCAGAATATAAAGTGCCCGCAATTTTTTTTATCTCAACAGCATATATAACCGAAGGCAAAAAGTTCTGGTCGGATGTGATATACTATGAGCGAAAAAAAAATCACTTAGATGATAGCACTATACTAAAAGAGATCATTGGACTAAAAAGTTTAAAAACGACCCAGGTAGAAAAATACTTGGTAAAAGAATTCGGGGAAGGTTGCATGAAACCGCTCAGCGATATAGACAGGCCAATGACAGCCGCTGAGTTGTCTTCTTTTGCCAAACAACCATTTGTGCATATCGGAAATCATACGCACCAACACGAAATATTAACTAATTTATCCGCGCAGGAAGTGGGACAGGAATTTATAACATCCCAGGAAATATTAACGCAGTTAATCAATAAAACACCGTGGTTTGTTTCTTACCCAAATGGAAGTTTTTCAGAAATGGTTGTAGAGATAGCCATGCAAAACGGGCTTACAATGGGGATCACCACGATTCAGCAAAAAAACAGTCTCCCTTTAAAAACAGGTAAGCACGGGCAGGTATTATTAGACCGATTAAACCCCGTAGCAGTAAATGGGGACACGATCAATTATCATAGACTACAATCTTCTTTCCAGTTGAAAACGCAATTTAAAAAATGGCTTCAATGAAGATCGTGTGTATGATCGGCACGCCTGTTTATCTTCACTATTTCGTAAATCAAATAGCCAGGCATCATGATATTGCATTGGTAATAAGGGAGGATACACATGTCAATACCAACCTGTTTAAAAAGATCAAAGAAAAAGGAATTGCCAAATCCATAGGCATCATCGCGCACAGGTTTTTAAATCAGAAAAAATTCAGAGCTGATTATGATACTATTCTTGGCACCGGATACCAGGAACTATCTGATAAGTTTCCGGTGTTCAATACATCAGACATCAATAGCCAGGAAGTGATACAAAAGTTACGGGAGATAAATCCTGATCTTGTGTTGGTGCACGGCACTTCATTGATCAAAAATAAAACACTGGCGGGCATTCCTATGGTATTAAATCTTCATTGGGGATTGTCGCCTTATTATAAAGGTTCCTATTGTACGCAATGGGCGTTGATCAATCACGATCCTTATAATATCGGCTACACCATCCACCGGATTTCTTCAAAGATCGACGCTGGAGATATTCTTACACAGGGAAGAATTGAAGTAGAACCTGCTGATACAGTGAACCGCATCAATATGCGCCTTACAAAACAGGGCACACAGGAAATGATCAATGTGATCAACAGGCTCAAAAATAATGAGCCTCCGGAATTTAAAGAACAAGACAACAGCAAGGGTAATCTTTACCTGGTAAAACACTGGACCCCAAAACAGCAACAGCAGGTAGCTGCCTTGGAAAACCCCGTATCGATCGATGCTTTGCTGAAACAACCATCGGTGGCGGCATTGCCGATTATTAAATGGTAACCATCTATTATGCCGGCATCTGAACCTGGATTTACGATAGTCATACCAGTATATAACGGAGCAGCTTATATTTCAAAAGCGATAAAAAGTTGTTTGCAGCAAACGGTATTACCCAATGAGATCATTGTTATCGATGATGCAAGCACTGATGATACTGCAGGGATCGTGCAGGCAATTCGTTCTTCATTGATAAAATATGAGCGCAACATTGAGAACCGCGGC
>JAQBNJ010000351.1 GCA_028288645.1 Sediminibacterium sp. | reverse complement strand
CAGTTAACGCACAATATTGAATTGAGTTATGCATTGAAATCGAAATTTATTTTCAGCGCCAACTATAATAATACAACGGATGTGATCTCGCAGATCATCAAACAGAATACGGTTTCCAAGATCACGTATAATACATCGGAGAATATTGCGCGGTTTACCAATATAGGGTTGTCCATTACAGCGCCCGCAAGTTTCACGCCCTGGTGGAACGCCAATTTCTTTACCAATATTTATAACAACCATTATGTAGGTGTATATAATTCGGACCCTGTTGATATAGCTTTTACTTCTTTTATGGTGAACGTAACGAACAGTTTTACATTCAGCAAAAGCAAGGGCTTTACAGGAGAGGTTAGCGGGTTTTATCGTTACAAAACGGTTGAACAACTCGCAATAAGTGAACCGATATACCAGCTAAGCATCGCCCTGCAAAAACAGATCATGAAAGGAAAAGGAACCCTGCGCCTGAATGTGCGTGACCCGTTTGCATGGCAGAAATTTGTGAGCGTGGTTAAGTATAGTGATATTGATCTTCATTCCTCTTCACAGTTTGATGTGCGCCAGGTAACCGCAACATTCACCTACCGTTTTGGAAAGAACACCCCGGGCTCACAGCCACGCCGCAGAACAAGTGGATCGCAGGATGAGCAGAACCGTGTGGGGAGTGGGAATTGATAATTAATAATTAGTAGTTAATAATTAATAATTGGGCCGTGATCATTGGATCGCGGCTTTTATTTGGTGGCAGGAAGTGACCGCCGTTACAATTTTTTTGCCACAGAATACACAGATTACCACAGAATTTTCTGTGCAGATCTGTGTATTCTGTGGCAAATAATCCCTCCCTCATTTCCTATTTCGTTAGCATTATTGCTGTTTGATTTATTTCTGTTAAATTCAACCTTTCAATTTTTGCAGTACTGTATAACTCACCAAAACTATCTTCAACATTATGAGAAAAATTTTCTTATCCTGCATGGCTGTTTGTGTAGCCACAGGTATCATGGCACAAGGACAAGGGAACCGCGGCGGAGGCGGTGGTGGCAACATACCAACAGGTGGTGGCAATGCCGGTGCAAGCACGTCCGCCGGAACTACGGATGCAAGACTGGCCGCTTTCAACATTCCTTTTAATCCCGATCAAACCGTTACCAGCGAACACGAGGTAACTATCAAAGGAACCAAAGTGCCTTATAAAACGATCGCAGGCATGCAACCTGTTTGGGATGATGAAGGCAAAGTACAGGCAGGTGTATTTTTTATTTATTACGAACGTACAGATGTTAAGGACCGCGCATCACGCCCGCTGGTGATCTCTTTCAACGGCGGCCCCGGTACGCCTTCTGTATGGATGGAACTTGGCTATACAGGTCCGCGTATGCTGAATATTGATGATGAAGGATATCCTTTACAACCCTATGGCTTGCGCGATAACAGCCAATCTATTTTGGATATAGCCGATATCGTTTACGTAGATCCTGTGAATACAGGGTTTTCCCGTGCCGTTAGCAAAGACATTCCACTCACAAGATTTTTTGGCGTAAGATCAGATGTAAGGTATTTATCTGAATGGGTAAATACGTTTGTATCAAGACAAGGTCGTTGGGCCTCGCCGAAATATCTTATCGGCGAAAGTTACGGAACCGGCAGGGTCTCTGCCATGGCGCTCGAATTGCAGAATTCACATTGGATGTATATCAATGGTGTGATACTCGTATCGCCAACCACGTTGGGTATTGAAAGGGCCGGCCCGGTTGAAGTGGCGCTTCGCTTACCATATATGGCCGCTACCGCCTGGTATCATAAGGCATTGTCTTCTGATCTTCAGAAAAAAGATCTGACCGCGATGTTACCCGAAGTAGAAAAATTTACGGTTGATGAATTGATACCTGCTATCACCAAGGGTGGATTTTTAGAAGAAAGCAAACGCAAAGAGATGGCCGCTAAAATGGCACGTTATTCAGGATTGCCCGAGAAAGTGATCCTGCAGAACAACCTTGATGTCTCTACCAATCTTTTCTGGAAAGAATTGCTGCGCGATAAAGGATTTACGGTAGGCAGACTGGATTCCCGCTACAAAGGAATCGACAGGGAAGATGCAGGAGAGGGCCCTGATTTTAATGCAGAGCTTACTTCATGGGAACATTCGTTCACACCAGCGATCAATATGTATTTAAGAGATGAATTAAAATACAAGACCGATCTCCGTTACTATATGTTCGGCCCCGTTAATCCATGGGATCGCACCGGCGACAGAAGTGGTGAGAACCTTCGCCAGGCAATGGCAGAGAATCCATACATGCATGTATTGATCCAATCCGGCTACTATGATGGCGCCTGCGATTATTTCAATGCCAAATACAGCATGTGGCAAATGGATCCAAGCGGTAAATTAAAAGACAGGCTGAGCTGGGAAGGCTATCGCAGCGGACACATGATGTACCTGCGCAAACCGGATCTTGAAACAAGTAACCAGAGCCTGAGAAATTTTATCAAGAAAACATTGCCGAAGGTGGATGAGCCGGCGAAGTATTAATTACTATTGCTGGTATGTTATCGGTTGTGGCGATAACACCAACAACGATAAAAAATGCAACATGAGAATAAGAGCGGGATCAATTTTGATCCCGCTCTTTGTTTGTATCATCAACACTGGCAAGGGCGAAGAATGGCACGCGGATGACACGGATTGGGCGGATTAATTTATCAATAAAAAAAATCAGTTAAAATCAGCCTAATCCGTGTCATCCGCGTGCCCATTTTAACTCCAATACGGAAACTTCCTGTTCGTAAAGATCCCCTTCGGTATCATCGCGTGCACCCCCAATGTTTGATCAACCACCTGTGTCACTTCAAGATCAACACCAGTACTCGTTATAGAAAGTGCTTCATTAAAAGTATAACCTAACTCATCTTTAATAAAATTCACCGCATTCGTTGTTGCGTTCTTCATGGCTTTGGTAAGATCCGCATCCAAACCAATGGCAATAAAATGCGAAGGCGTTTCAGCGCACACATGTTTGATGGGTTTGTCTTTGCGCACGATAAATTTGGCTACCAGGCTTAATGAAGCTTCAATAGCAACACCACTCACTTCGCCATTGCCTTCTGCTGCATGACAATCGCCTGTAGTAAACAGCGCGCCCTTTACCGAAACAGGAAGATATAAAGTGGTTCCTTTGATCAAATGTTTCAGATCAAGGTTGCCACCATAAAATGCAGGAGGGATTGAACTGACACGCCCCATTTCCGAAGGAGGCGATACTGCCATAACCCCCATAAAAGGTTTCAATGGTATTTCTATTCCTTCTTTGAAAGAGGCCGTTTGTTTTTTGGTATTGTATCGATACACAAAACTTTCTGAAGTTGTTACTGCATCAGGCAATGCACCGCCTTTTGGCCAGACACTATTCACGCCATAATTGCTGCGGAGTTTTATATCGAGGATCCGCACTTCTAAAGTATCACCCGGCTCGGCGCCTTCTATGTATACAGGGCCCGTTAACATATGGCCGCGGAGTTTAGGATCGGGTTGTACATTTTTCATGATGGCGATCACATCATTGGCATGTTCATCCAGCGGCATATTATTGGTTTTGAAAAAAGCTTCGGGGTCGCGCCTGCTGATGCCGGTAGTATTGATGGTTTGGATCTCTACAATATCACCATCTTTCACTTTAGCAACCGGGAGCACATCGGCACCATAATATCCAAAGACCATGTTTTCAGGTACCGATCTTACCAGGTGATCTGGCTTGACTGAAGGCGATGTTTCATCGTTAGTAAGATCGATCGCTGCAGTTGCGGCAAAATTCAGGATCGACAATCCAATGGTTCCGGTGGCCGTTTTTTTCAGAAAGGCGCGACGGTTTGATTGATCAGGCATAGTGTGTTGAATAAATAGTCAGGAATCTGCGTTTTACGGCAAAAGGTACTAATTAGTAACTACTACCCTTCATACTGGTAGGTGATCTGGGTTTTTACCGTGGTACCGTTTGGCTGCAGATCGTCAAATTCAACTATTAGAAAATTGTCATCCAATAGTTGGATAGTATAGAGAACCCCCCGCCATGAAAAAAGCTTCTGGCTGCGGCTTACTAGAAATTTGCCTGTATCACCGGGAGCAACATACAT
>JAQBNJ010000145.1 GCA_028288645.1 Sediminibacterium sp. | reverse complement strand
AAATTCTTATCCAGCTTCAATACACTCTTAAAAACACGTTCCTGTTTTTTTACAGCAGATAAATGAATATCAAATTCGTCTTCAATACTTACCTGGCGCGCCACTTCGTAAGTTTGTTTGTATTGTGTAAAACTGTCTATTACTTCCGGGTGATGCAATACTTCTTCTGCAAATTCATTGAATTTAAATTCATCCTTCGTTTTAAAATATTCCATGCTGCGGTTAAGCATATCGATCTGTTCGCTTTTGTTCACATCAAATTTTTCGGACAGTTCGTTGCTGATAAATAATTTACACATGCCCAGTGCCGCATCGGTATAGTGGTAACTGTTGGCGCTGCGGGTTACCTGTAAAAAATCATTCACCCAATATTGTGCATCATTTTGTTTGTTGGTATTATCTACCACGCAAACAACATATCCTTCGGCGCGATCCTGTTTAAATACCAGGCAGCCTTTGTCTAGTTTATTGATGTTGATGCCATCCTCCGCTATCACCTCCCAATTCTCGCCATGCGGAAAGACTTTCAGGAAAGTTTCTTTCGTTTCACTTTTAAATATTCCGATCGCATCTGTGTATTCGGTGCCAAACGGAACATTGTTAAAATGCACCACGTATAATTCGCCTTCTTTTACTTTGGCATGTGTGCTTTTGCTGTACAGGAACTGCGCCAGTTGCGCGCTTTGTTTGGTGAATTGTTTGGGGTTGTCGAAGATCTCTGTCACGTAATGATATACTTCGTTCATCCCGATATCGCTGATATGTGTAAACCGGTATTGTTCGTGCTCGTTGAACGGTCCGAGAAAATATTTTACCAACAAACCGCGAACGATCTCATCATTTAAGGTTAATGGGTTGACGGATAATTTCAAAGCCTCACCTCTTGTTGGATTGCCTACTTTGTGAACGATCACCTGCTGTAAGTTTACACTGTCGATGTTTGTCATAGGGCACGAAGATAATGAGTCTGGAGACTGTAGTTAGAAGACTGGAGTCAGTGGTGCCTCAGTCTCCAGTCTTCTAACTACAGACTTCTCCCTCTTTGGCAGGAATTTTGAAGCGATTAAACCGCGCTTAAAACCAAATTCGTTTTTCGGCCATAAATAATGCACCTTTGCAGTAGTTTCTATAGCCAAAAATGGCAAATACATTCAACTAAAGAGTCCTCATGTATACACAGATCTGGAGCAAATACCTTCCCATTATCAAGATTTTATTGAAGCGAACCCTCAATGGCGACCAGGTATTGGATCTGAACCGTATCGATTTTGAAAGAGCCGGAAGCGGCCGTAAAGCGGGTTACAAATTTTCCATCGAATTCACCAAGGGCCGTGTGGCCAATATTATCAGCGGATCTGCGCTGGCTTCTGACCTTGCTTTTGTGATGCTGGAAGACGCAAATGTGAAAGCTTTGTTATTGCCGAATCATTACGTGGTTTCCCTTAATACCAAATTTCAGCTTAGCCTGAAGAATGTTACACCGAAAGAAGAAACAGCATCCGCTTCCAACTCAGAAGAAGCTGCTGATTAATTTACCGGGTTATTTTTCGCAATTTCAGGTCAAATTTTTGTCCCCTGCCTAAAAAGTAGAACGGGCCGGATGAACTATTGAGTTCACGCGGACCTTTCGACTGGCCATTGATCTGGTCGATATCATAAATGGCCACATAAGAAACGCCGATCACTTGGAAAGTATCTTTTTGCACAACGATGGCGGTGCTTTCGTCCAGGCCAATTCCCAACAGATCGGGATGAGACTTGATCACATCCACCAGGTCGAAGATCCGGTTTCGCTTTAAATGATGCTGGTCAATGGTAACATGATGGATGAAATCGAGCCCTTCTGTATGATCGCCGATCATAATTGTATTTCCTTTTGTATCGCCGCGAACCATGAATGACCCCTGGATCGTAGCACCCGCAGAGGTGCCCGCAATTACGCCACCTCTTTCCAGCACTTCATTAAATGCTTTTTGTGTGAGTGTGCGCAGGTACGCATCTGCCAGTTTCCATTGTCTGCCGCCACGGAACCAGATGCCCGTTGCTTTTTTGAGCGGTGCAATAAAATCTTCTGTGTTGGCGATCTTCGGGTCACGCGTATGAAGAAAACTGATCTGCTGAACGCCGAGTTTCAGCAAAGCATCTTTCTCCACCGATGCGCCCCTGCTGATAGATGAATCATCATCCGCTGTTGTTACGATCACAATATTTGCGTTTGTTACACCACCGGCAAGTTCAACAAACTTCGACCAGATCTCCGGCCCCACATTTCCGCCACCGATGATGATCAATGACCCTTTTTCCGGGCCGATGGTTGCGGGTGTTTGTGCATTTGATTGAATGCTGAACAGGATGCTTATTAAAATGAATTGTATTCTTTTCATCATTGTATTTTAAGTGTACTCTCTGTGAAACTCTGTGTATTCTGTGACTCTGTGGTGAAAAAAATTCCGAGCGAAGACTTTACCACAGAGTCACAGAATACACAGAGTTTCACAGAGGGGTTAAAGCATACTTTTTACGGCACCACCATCTACCGTGATCGTTTCTCCAGTTACGTAACGGCTCATCGGACTCAATAACCATAATGCAAGGCTGGCAAAGTCTGGAGCTTCGCCCAATGCACCAACAGGAATTTGTGTGATGGCTTTTTGTTTTACATCTTCAAATGCTTCGCCTGTCTGTTCGCTTTTCTTTTTATAAATGCGATCAATAGCCGGCGTATTATGCGAACCCGGGCCGAGTATATTCAGCGTAACACCGCTTTTTGCTATTTCCTGCGATAAAGTTTTTACCATTCCAACAACTGCCACACGAAGTGAATTACTCAACACCAGATTTTCAAGCGGTTGTTTTACCGAGGAGCTTTCAATATAGAGTAAACGCCCGTATTTGTGTTCCATCATTTTCGGCACAAATGTCTGCGTGATGGCAACTTTCCAGCGAAGGATATTTTTGTATGCAGCATCCCAATCTTCCAATGTGGTTTCCAAAACAGTTTTGGCTGGCGGGCCACCTGCATTGATAACCATGCCATGTAATTGCCTGTCGCCCACAAGTTCTGTTAATTGAGAAAGAATATCGCTGTCTGAAATATCTCCTGCAATCATTTCAACCTGTGCCGGTGCGGTTGATTGCAATGCTTTCAACTTTTCTTCGCCACGTGCAATAGCAATAATGTTAGCGCCTTCATTCAATAGTCCTTCCGCGATGGCTTTTCCAAAACCGGAAGTTGCGCCGCCGATGATGAATAAATGGTTTTTGATATGGAGATCCATTGGGTTTATTTTCTGACTAAAGATAGTGTGTTTTGATGTTGGCTGGGTTGATCGGGAAACTGGTTTCAGCCGGAGGCTGATTGATAACCGTCACTCGGCGGAGCCGAGCGACTAAGGCATAAAACATGCTTGTAAACAAACCAAATAATTGGTAGCTTTAAAATAAAAATATCTTTTATGAAAACCTCAAACAAATTTTTATCACTACTGGTTGTTTCTGCTTTACTATTCTCTTTTACCAAACCAGTGTATCAAACAAATTTTTCAGGCACCTGGGCCCTGAATGAAGGAAAAAGTGAACTGGGCCAGTTTGGCGGCCGTGGTGCAGCCAGTAAAATTGTTGTTGACCAGAAAGCTGATGTTGTAACAACTACACGTACAATCACCGGTTTTGATGGAACGACAAGTGATGTGACAGAGAATCTTAGCGAAGGCAAAGAATCTGAAACAACCATGTTTGGAACCGCAAAAAAGAAATCCGTGTTGAAATGGGCAGCTGATGGAAATACATTTACTATTGCCTCTAATACTAGTATTGACAGGAATGGCCAGTCATTCGAGTTCAAAGGTTCGGAAACCTGGAGCCTTGCTGCCGATGGGAAAACACTCACGCTACAAAATACATTCAGCTCCCCCAACGGAGATATTATAACCAAAGCTGTTTACGATAAGAAATAAGTTTTTTGATCGCAAAAAGATATTCCCGGAATCACCAGGCAATATTTTTTTGTGATCCTACTTTGTAAAATCTTCTGGCATAGTTTTTTTCGGGGTACACCAAATACATTGTTATGGCGCATTTCGATATGAGTATACCACACCGGCTTTCTAAGGAGGATGCTTTAAAAAGAATTCAGACCCTGTTAAGTGAAACAAAAAAACAGCATGGCGATAAGATCAGCAATCTTCATGAAGAATGGAAAGACAATGTGGGCGAATTCAGTTTTACTGTGATGGGTTTTGCTATTTCCGGATTACTGACGGTTAATGAGGATACGATAGAGCTGAAAGCGGA
>JAQBNJ010000313.1 GCA_028288645.1 Sediminibacterium sp. | reverse complement strand
TTGAGGGTATTGTAAGGCGATTGTGATAAAGCGGTATCCCATGCAGTTTCACTTGCCTGTAAGTGGGCGTGGTAACCGATATACACTTTTTGTTTTGCGGCAAGATCACCCAACCTTTTTGTTTGTGCGGGATCTACAGGTAATTCAACGGAAACCGAAGTTGCTCCTAAGGCTTTTGCTGCGCGTAATGAATACGTCACTTCGCCATCGGTATTTTCGGGAGCAAGTGAGTTGGGTTTGTAGGCAAAAATATATACACCAGCCGCATTAAATTTTTTACGGAGCTCTTCAAATTTATCCATTGATATCGATTCCCTCCAGGCTGCAACATCCTGCTGGTATTTCTTGATCTGGGCCTTGGTCTCTTCACTCAATTCCGGCCTTGGCTGACCGGCTACACGCACGGGCATTTTTACAGTGTTTGCGGGTTTACCTAAGTAGTCTTCCACTTCATCACCTTTTAATTCAACTGCATTGATATTGCTATCGATACAATATTGCAACAATTTATCCGGGTGGCCCGGCATACTCCTGTATGAATAAGTGGTTACACCTATCTGCACTCCTTTAATAAGCGAGTTGGGTTTGGATTGAAAAAGCCCATTGGCAAAAGAGGATTTTCCCGCAACCAATACACCTAATGATGCAAGAGAACTCTGATAAAGAAATACACGACGTGAAGAATGTGATGACATGATAAAGCTGGTTTATTTACAAAAGAAAATATGATCAGTAAAGATCGTTGATTTATATTTTAAAGTTCTGCTAAAAGAATGTTCCTGTAATTGATCGACATTTCGTTACCGGGATGAAGCTGGAGACCAATGGGCCCGCTGGCCGGAATTTCTTCCGATGTATAGGTCATTACTTCTACTCCATTCAACCAAACGGTATAGGTCTTATCAACTACTTTTACCTTCATGGTGTTCCAGTCCTTCAACTTCAATATATCTTTTACTTTGGCTTCAACCGGGTATTTCAGTTTGGGTAAATAGGGTGAAGCAGTCAGGTCGCGTTTTAATGAACCGGAGATGCCGATCTGGATCTGGTCATTTTCTGAGCGGAGAAAAATTCCTGAATCAACCACTCCATCTACCATCAGGAACTCTGCGCTGATAATAAAATTGGTGTATTTCTTTTTGGTCCAGAGATTACTTCCTTTTTTAGCAGTATCACTTTTTACATACAGGGTGCCATCGTTCACTGTCCAGTTATCATGATTGTTTTCGGGCACTACCCAACCGTTCAGGTTTCTGCCGTTGAATATTTTTTTAAGTTTTGGATCCTGTGCAAATAGCAGGGATTGAAAAGCTAGAAAAACAAGGCTGGCAAAGAGTATTCGCTTCATAAACTAAATATAATTGAATATATTTAAAGATGGAAAACAACCAAAACAAATCCAGGCGGGACTTCCTCAGTTCTGCCGCCAAAGGCGCGGTAGTAGCAGCGGTAACGCCTGCTTCATTGATACTTGGCCAAACTGCAAACGCAGCTAATATCTCATCAGGAATCCTGGGTGCGAATGACAGGATCCGCATAGCCGTACTCGGTTTAAATGGAAGAGGCAAAACCCATGTAGAAGAGATCATGAAACTGGCCGAGAAATCGAATGTGGAAATCGTTGCGCTCTGTGATCCTGATATGGTGGTGCTCCAGGAAGCTGCTGCTGCATTCGAAAAAAAATACAACAAAAAAGTAACCATACAACAGGACTATAGAAAAATACTTGACAATAAAAATATTGATGCAGTAACACTCGCCACGCCTAATCACTGGCATGCATTGCTTGCCATTTTTGCGTGCCAGGCCGGTAAAGATGTATATGTTGAGAAACCCGCCACACACAATATACATGAGGGTAAAAAAATGATCGAGGCAGCTTATAAATATAACCGCATTGTTCAGCATGGTGTTCAGTTAAGAAGCTCAGTTGCTATTCGCGAAGCGGTTAAACATCTGGAAGATGGTTTGATCGGGCGTGTGTATATGTCGCGCGGAGTTGTTTACCGCAGAAGGCCCGATATCGGCAACAAAGGAATCTCGCCCATACCTGCGGGATTGAATTATGATCTTTGGTGCGGGCCCGCTCCTATGCGTCCCTTTACAAAAAACCTGGTTCATTATAACTGGCATTGGCACTGGAACTATGGTAATGGTGATGTGGGAAACCAGGGTATTCATGAAACAGATCTTTGTATGTGGGGTTTGGGCGTGGACACACTTCCTGAAAGGATCACATCGATGGGTGGTAAATTTTTGTGGGATGATTGTAAGGAGGTTCCCGAAATACTCACTTCTATTTATCATTATCCCAAACAAAAAAAGATCATCCAGTTTGAAGTGCGCCATTGGAACACCAATCTCGAAGATGGCGCCGGCGTGGGAAATATTTTTTATGGAGAGAAAGGCTATATGGTTGTGAAAGGTTATGGTACTTATGAAACTTTTCTTGGCGAAAAAAAAGAGAAAGGGCCAGCCAGGAGTGAAACAGGAGAACTTGGCCTGCATTTTCAAAACTGGTTCGATGCTATCCGCGCAAGGGATATGAGTATTCAGAACGGACCCGTTCAAACAGGGCATTTATCTTCATCACTCGCCCATCTGGGAAATATTTCTTACCGCCTGGAACGTCAGCTGCAATTTGATCCGGTTGCTGAACGGTTTATTGGCGAAGGAGAAAATGAGGCCAATGCCATGCTCAGTCGCGACTACAGGGCGCCTTATTTGTTGCCGGATATTATTTAGGAAGTCTTGTTTTCTTTCTTACGAGGAATACTCTCGAAAACATAAAGAGAGAATTCGCCGCAGATATCTCACGCTTCAGTATCCGGACTTGGTTAATAATGACAGATTTAAAAAGGAGATTTCTTCTCAACCCAAAAAACTGCTGCTATGAAAATAGAATATCTAACCTGGGTGCTGGTCATCATTATTATTATCCTGTTTGCTGTATTGGCATGGATCTTAATTGCTTTTATCAGAAAATTAATTAATGGATCTGCCGGCAATACCGTTAACAAACTTATCGCGCTTGCGGTAACCGGTTTTTTGTTCAACTATACAATCAGCAGGGCCATCTTTACATTTGTTTCATTCCTCATCAGTTGTATCGGCCAATTGACGGCTGGTACAAACCTTCAATCACAGGCTACACCCTTTTCTGAAAAAAAAGTCCTTGACAATTCCGAACCATTAAAACAGTTGATCAGTGGCTTACCGATAGCCGCTTTGATCAGCATGCTTTCGTTTGGCGTTCTTTTTTATTACCTGCTCGCCGGTATTGGAAAATCCAGGTCGATATCTTCAGAGCAAACGCCCGGCAAACCAAATTTTTTAAAATACAACCTGTTCATATGTAGCGTGCTGCTCTTTAGCCTTTTTCTTGTGATCAGTGTTTTCATTACTATTCCTTATCTCAATGAAGCGCGGAAACCAACCATTTTTACCAAAGCAAGGTTGGACTCAGCCATGAACGATATACCTGAGAGGGATTCTTCTTTTATGGTGAAAACTTCACCAGGCCCCTTCGCCGACTCTTCTATCAAAACCCTTGTGCTTACGGATACATTACGGAACATCTATCAAAAATTAAAGCCTGCGGATAAACAATCGATCGATAACAGTATTTCCAATATGCAACGTGAGATCAACAACAGCCAGTTGCAGAGAAACCGCGTACTGAATGTTATACTTCAATATGCAAGGGATTATAAAACGGAAGACATGCAAATGCGCAAATTACTTTCAGGTAATTTTGAGGTGGCTTCACAATCTCTTACCAGCGACAAAGGCGCGCTTTACAATATGGCGCTTAACTTATACCGGCTTGGCATGGAATCCAGGAGAACGGGGTTTACTTCCACTGTTGACCATGTGAATGCCCAGGATCAATATAACGAAGGGCTTAAACAATCCTTTGTTGCAAAAGTTCAGCAGGATATCATTCGCCTGAAAGACAGGAACATCAACGATTCACTGACCGATATCATAACCGTTTTTTATGGCCGCCTGGGAGATTACTACAGTTATATACCCACCAATCAACTCGATGCATGGCTGCCTTCTTTTAATAAGAACGGTTCTGACTGGGGATTCTTTGGCTATATCGCGAAGTATCTTATCCAGACAGAATCTTCAGAGCTGGTGTTGTTAATAGGTATGTTTGGATTTGGCTTGCTGGGAGCATCGATACTCTCATTTAGAAAATCTACTGAGTCCTCGAATACCTTAGACTCTTTACAAAATGAACCACTGATCCACAATTTTTTTAATGTGCTGGCCAGGGGATTCGGCGCTGCGCTTATTGTTTACCTCGCAACAAAAGGTGGCCTCGCTATCTTCTCACTTGGAAGCACCAGTGATCCGAATGGTTATATACTCCTTCTCACCTGTTTTATCGCCGCAGTATACAGCGAACGCGTTTGGAACAAAGTAAGCGGGTCATTTGACAAACCCGGTGATACAAAAAAACAGGAAGCAGATCAGCAACCAGAAGGTGATAAAACTAAAGAGACTCCTGAGCCTGGTACAACGGTAAGCCGTTGATCGAAGTTGGCATCCAGGTTAGATATGCGCGACAACAGTTGCATCATGCTTTTTACAATGACACGCCTCTTTTCCACGGGATAAAATCATCCTGCCCGAGCTGAACAGCTTTGGTGATAATATCTCCACTGGCAACATGTATGCAGTAAGACAATATTGCCTCGCCCATTTCTTCGATCGTTTTTTCACCTCTGATAATATCACCGGTATCGAGATCAATGATATCGCTCATTTTAGCAGCCAACATACTGTTACTCGAGATCTTGATCGTTGGCGCTACAGCATTACCTGTAGGTGTACCCAGTCCGGTAGTAAAAAGAATAAGTGTTGCACCTGAAGCGGCTTTACCGGTGGTAGCTTCTACATCATTGCCCGGTGTGCAAACAAGGCTTAGGCCGGGTTCAGTTGCCTCTTCCGTGTAATCGAGTACAGAAACCACGGGTGATGTTCCGCCTTTTCGTGCGGCCCCTGTAGATTTGATCGCATCTGTGATCAATCCG
>JAQBNJ010000312.1 GCA_028288645.1 Sediminibacterium sp. | reverse complement strand
GTTTGTGGTTTGGGGTTTGTGGTTTGGGGTTGGGTTGCCGGAAAGCAAAGACGACCTGCCGGATCCGGGCAGATCTGGAATGATGAGTTGACAGCGTTCTTCTAAAAAACTGACCTGTTCGTTCCATATGGTGCTGTCTTCTCCAAAACCATGAAGTAATACAACAGGTTTGCCTTTGCCATGTATGGAATAAGAAATATTTGCTGTTTGATATTGAAAGGTTTTTTGCATAGAAGTTCTATGAGCTTTTGGAAAGCTTATAACTTTTCAAAAGTTTCCAGCATCGCTGCAATAATAATACCACCACGGGGATCAAACCAATATTCAATTGCTGCGGTAGCCAGAACCATAGCAATAAAGTGAGCAGGTGAATAACCATGCACACCGAAAAATATTTTTGTAGCCAAAGCGGCTTTTTCCATAGTGCGAAAACAACAATCAGGTTGGTGGGTAATGCCCACAATAAATTATAGTTAGCTCCACACGCTTTGTGATCCGTTCCAAACCACATGAATAAGAGGAGACAACCGATCAAACCGGTTAACAGGAATAAGGTGATATCGAAAAAACGCGTTATCCTTTGTGCTGTCTTTTTTTTTCCTGAAGAGACCAGTATGATCGGTAACGCTATGGCGCTGAAAATGTACAGTGGCCAGTTGTGGTGCGGCTTTTGAGGCACACCCGCATTGTAAATGATCTTTTTGTCAAGTAAAATATTATGACTGTGAACGGAGCTATCTACGCCCTTCATTAAATAGTCGGGCAGGAACATCGATTCTGAAATAGATACCGGTTTGTCGATGCGACTGCCCAATAATATATCGATCCCCAGTTTGCTCCAGGGTTGATCGCCATTGTCCAGCGCTTCATGCAACATGTTGCGACAAGTTGTTCCTGCAGGAACCAGTTGCCGGTCAGGTTGTAATCCTGCATGTTGAAAGAGCAGGTCCCTGATCCGCGATGTACAATTGTTGTAGTTGAATACATATTTATAGTAACGTGCAGCTCCTGCAAGATTTTCCTGCAATGCTTTGTTCAGGTTGTTTTTAGCATCGCCTGTGAGTATCAGTTCCTGTTCGGTCACACTTCTTTTTTCTGCATAATACTCAGCCATAAAATCCTGGAAATAATAAGCAGACAACATATAATCCAAAGTGCCGCGCGTAAACTTCATATAAAAATCAGGATCATTAAAATCAAATGTGCCGTAATTGTAAACAATGTCCGTATGCTGTACACTATCAATGATGCGCAATGCCGTATGGCCAAATACCGAATACAATTCATCACCCTGTGCACATGTAAGCAGGCTCACGCGCAGGTGCGAACTGTCCTGCGCTTCTACACGCTGTATAAAAAAAGAAAAGAAAACGATAATGAACAGGCTGAATTTTTTCACTCTTTTTTTTGGAAAGGTACAGCAGATTTGTTTTCTAAATGTTATCTGCGCGCTGAAGTTGTTGTGTTCCCTGCGTATGCTTTGCGCGTTTGCGGGCAGGTTTATGTCGGGAAGAAAAGCTGGAACGCAAAGGCCGCTAAGTACCGCGAAGAACGCAGGGAAATTTCGCAACCCTTGCGTCCCCTGCGAATCCCTTGCGGGCCTTGCGTTCCGGCTTTTCTTCCCGATATACAGCGGTAGCGCAAAAGATTAGTGTTGACCATTGGACAAACAGCACAAGTGAGTGACACAAGGAACGATGCCATGAAAAACAGTAAGGGGGGTAAACACAACTTTACTGTTTGGAAGAAATAAATTTGCCACAGAAAGCACAGATTACCACAGAAAAATTCTGTGAAATTCTGTGTCTTCTGTGGCAAAAAAAATCAAAACTAACTCCTGCTATAATTCGGCGACTCCTTCGTAATAACCACATCGTGCGCATGGCTCTCTCTCATTCCCGCATTCGTGATCTTTACAAAAGTGGATTGCTGCAATGCTTTGATATCTTTTGCACCGCAATAACCCATACCTGAACGCAGGCCACCAACATATTGGTAAACGATCTCGTTAAGATTTCCCTTGTATGCAACCCGGCCTTCGATGCCTTCTGGTACATATTTTTTTACATCATCTTCCACATCCTGGAAATAACGGTCGCCGCTGCCCTGGCTCATCGCACCGAGGCTTCCCATGCCGCGGTATTCTTTGAATTTGCGGCCCTCGTAAATAATAGTATCGCCGGGACTTTCTTCTACACCTGCAAACACGCTGCCCATCATCACCACATTGGCGCCGGCAGCAAGTGCTTTTACCATATCGCCTGTGTAACGGATCCCTCCATCAGCGATCACGGGAATATTTGTTCCCTTTAATGCATTACTTGCTTCCATAATGGCAGTGAGTTGCGGAACGCCTGCTCCGGCAACGATACGCGTAGTGCAGATAGAGCCGGGGCCGATGCCCACTTTCACACAATCTGCGCCTGCTTCCGCCAATGCTTTGGCGCCGGCGGCAGTGCCTACATTACCTGCGATGATCTGTAAGTGTTTGAAATTTTTTCTCAAGGCTTTCAATGCCTGTATCACGCCTTTGCTGTGGCCGTGGGCACTGTCGAGCGTAACCACATCAACACCTACAAATTGAAGGGCCGCAGCTCTTTCCATTAAATCCTGCGTAATGCCTAAGGCAGCGCCAACGATCAGGCGGCCCACGGTATCTTTTGCTGCATTGGGGTAATTACGGATCTGGAGTATATCGCGGTAAGTGATCAGGCCAATGAGTTTACCCTGTTTATTTACCACGGGTAATTTTTCGATCTTGTATTGACGTAATATTTTTTCTGCTTTTTTAAGATCTGTTCCTTCAGGTGCAGTAACGAGATTATCTTTCGTCATCACTTCCTTTACTTTTCTTTTTTTATTGTCTTCAAAGCGAAGATCGCGGTTGGTAAGTATGCCAACCAATTTCTGCTGTTCATCAACAATAGGAATACCTCCGATCTTGTTCTCTTTCATCAAACGTAAGGCATCACCGATGGTGGCATCTACCAATAAAGTGATAGGGTCAATGATCATTCCGCTTTCACTCCGTTTTACTTTTCGTACCTGTTCCGCCTGGCGTTCAATACTCATGTTCTTGTGGAGGATACCCAGGCCACCTTCGCGTGCCAATGCAATAGCAAGGTTTGCTTCGGTAACTGTATCCATTGCTGCAGACAGCATAGGAATGTTCAGAACAATTTCTTTGGTAAGATGGGAACGGATATCTACTTCACGTGGTAAGATCTGGCTGAATGCGGGCATCAATAAAACATCATCGAAAGTAAGGCCCTCGCCAAATAACCTTGATTGTGCAGACTTGTTACGGGGAGAATTTCTTATTGCCATGTGCAAAGATAGTGTAGCGGGTAAATTGGTTCCAAAACTTTTTGAGGGCAGCTGTGAGCCATGAGCTATGAGCTGTGAGCCGGCTGCTTAAAGCTCACAGCTCACAGCTCATAGCTCATGGCTCACAGCTGAAATTGATTAATTTCGCATCAATGAACAAAGTCCCACCCTCAGCAGACACCCCCTACTTCAATTTTCAATTCGGGTTACTCTGCTTCAGTAATTTCCTGTTCAGCGCCAGTTTCAGTATGATGATCCCTGAATTACCGGGGTTTCTTACAAAATTGGGTGGTGCGGAATATAAAGGACTGATCATTGCATTGTTTACATTGATGGCGGGAATCTCGAGGCCATTCAGCGGTAAGTTAACTGATACGGTAGGGCGCGTTCCCGTAATGATATTTGGTTCATTGGTTTGCGTAGTGTGCAGTTTATTATATCCCATACTTACCACGGTGAGCGGGTTTTTATTGCTGCGTTTTTTTCATGGATTTTCTACAGGGTTCAAGCCAACGGCAACCTCTGCCTACGGTGCAGATGTTGTGCATGAATCAAGAAGGGGGGAAGCGCTCGGCGCTTTGGCCATTGGCTATACGTTAGGTTCATCTATCGGCCCGTTGGGAGGAAGTTATCTTGTGATGAATTATTCTTACAACGTGATGTTCTATGTTTCTGCATTTTGTGCGTT
>JAQBNJ010000551.1 GCA_028288645.1 Sediminibacterium sp. | reverse complement strand
AAAAACCGGCAGCATCGAAAAACCTCACAGGGACTGGTAATGATAACCACGGCATTCATCAATATCTGGAACAAACGGGTTGGCGCCATGGCATGGGATGCGGATACTGAATTGGCTTCCTTTGAATTTGAGCCCGCATTTCTTGCCAATGAATGGGATCTGTCGCCATTAAAAATGCCTATTGCCGATGCAGCAGGAAGGGTGTTTTCTTTTCCTGAATTAAGAAATACAACCACATTTAAAGGCTTGCCCGGTTTACTGGCCGATGTATTGCCGGATAAATATGGTAACAGCCTGATCAATGCCTGGCTTTCAAGAAATGGCCGTCCCGCGGATAGCATGAACCCCGTAGAACTGCTTTGCTTTATTGGCAAAAGGGGTATGGGGGCATTGGAATTTGAACCCATAGTTCCCAACACAAATAGCGGAGCTACTAAAATTGAACTAGAGAGCCTGGTAAATATTGCCCAGGAAATACTCTCCGGCAGGCAGGATTTTAATACCAATCTTTCAAGCGATGAAGCAAAAGCATTGAGTGATATTTTAAAGATCGGTTCCTCTGCAGGCGGCGCAAGAGCTAAAGCAGTGATCGCATTTAATCCTGTTACAAAAGAGATCCGTTCCGGCCAGGCCGATACGCCAAAAGGTTTTACCCAATGGCTACTAAAATTTGACGGAGTTACAGATCAACAACTCGGCGTATCATCCGGTTACGGCCGTGTTGAAATGGCTTACCACCTGATGGCCAAAGAAGCCGGGATAGAAATGACCGAATGCAGGTTGCTGGAAGAAAACGGAAGGGCGCATTTTATGACCCGCCGTTTTGATAGGGAACATGGCAAAGACAAACTGCATATACAAAGTTTTTGTGCCATCGCTCATTACGATTTTAACGAGGTCATATCATTCAGCTACGAACAGTTATTTGAAACCATGCGCAGCATGTTATTGCCATACACCGATGCTGAACAGTTATACAGGAGAATGGTATTTAATGTAATGGCAAGAAACTGCGATGACCACACAAAGAACTTTTCATTCAGCATGGACAAAACCGGCAAATGGAAACTGGCTCCTGCTTTTGATGTTTGCCATTCTTACCGGCCCGGCAGTGTATGGGTAAGCCAGCATTCTTTAAGCATCAATGGCAAGCGGCAAAATATTACCCGCGATGATCTGTTGGCAATAGCGAAAAACATGAACATCAAAAAAGCTGCGGCGATCATTGATCAGGTCAATGCTGTTGTAAGCAGGTGGAATAATTTTGCCACCCAGGTAAATGTAAATGCTGACCTGAAGGATGCTGTGGGCAAGACTTTGGTGCTGTTATAAACAGTTGTTATTCATGATTTGAAAAAACTTCCTGTTATATTTTCAGTGTGTGACAGTGCCCGGGTGAAGTTATCGCAGGACCTCAGCTAATTTATTTTCCAATTGCCCGCCCCGAAGATTTTTCGCGATGATCTTTCCTTCTTTATTAAGCAGGTAGTTCATGGGTATGGACTTGATGCCGTACAGTTTTCCCACTTCGCTGTTTGATCCTTTCAGATCACAAACCTGTGTCCACGGTAATTTGTCTTCAGTAACGGCTTTCAACCAGTCTCTTTTATTTCCATCCATCGATATACTGAGTACTTCAAAGTTTTTATTTTTAAAACGTTTGTAAGCCGCCAGCACATTCGGATTTTCTGCGCGGCACGGGCCGCACCAGCTTGCCCAGAAATCGATGAATGTATATTTCCCTTTGTAAGAAGCTAAGGATATTTTTTTGCGTTCCTTGTCCGGCAGTTCAAAATGTGGCGCCGGTGAACCGATATCGGTACGTTTGCCCGCTTCCAGTGCCTTCAAAACATCTTTGCCGTACATTGATTGTTTTACGTTTGCTGAAAATGTATTGTATAGGGGTTCCAATATTTCCACGTCGGGATTGGCCGCCAAATGCGTTTTGACCAGGTAAGCAGATACCACAGAATTGGGATAGGTTCTTACCTGTTCCGCGATGATCGCAGTTGTGCGGCGTTTGATAATGACAAAAACATTGTCAAGACTGTCCATCTTTTTTTTATCGTGTTTGCTCTGCGCCCGCAATTTGGCGCCATAGGCTGCATTGCCCTGCAGAAGATTGGGACGGTTCTTCTCAATAAATTTCGTGAACTGGTCCTGCGAAGGTGTTCCGCTGGCTTTTAGATCTTCCAGGCGATCTTTATTGCACTCTAACGTAATTGTTCCGCTATCAATAAAGAATTCGCCTCCGAATGAATACTGTTTTCCGTATCTGAAACCAACCATAACCCGTACCGGTTCCGCTTCACCCGAGAACTCAAAATGGCCATCAATAATTTTGGCCGAATCTCTTTTGGCAAAAATAAATCCCGTAGAATCTGGCCGTGAAAAATAGACCCACCCTGATGGCATACCATGAACCGTACCCTTAATAGTATATTTCACCTTAGGGTTCCCAGGCAATATAAGCGATATCGCAAAAGCCAATAACAGGTATTTCATAGAGTGGTTTTTGGGTGCTGAGCAGCTTCCGCTATTTCTTAACTTACTATGAAAATAGTAATTATTTTTCTATAACTAAAAAAATAGTTATAAGTTTTTGTAACATTTTTGAAACTTATCCGTTCGACCCAAAAAATCTGACGATGAAAAAAATAGTAATAGTCATTGCAGCCTTGCTTACAGGTTGGCTAAGCGTTCAGGCACAAAAAGTTGTGTATGATGACAACGTTCAAAAAAGAACCATCAGTTCTTTCCATGCCATTGAAACTTCTTCAGGTATTGAAGTGATCATGAGCAAAGGAGACAAAGAAGAACTGGCCGTAAGTGTTGGCAACACCGAATACCTCGACCAGGTAAGAACGGTTGTAGAAAACGGCGTTTTAAAATTATCACGCGCCAGTGATAACTGGAAATTCTGGAACAAGTTCAAGAACTGGAAAGTAAAAGTATATGTATCATACGTGAATGTAGATGCCATCCGTGCAACCAGTGGCGGTTCTGTTACTGCATCTGATGTTAGCTTCACCAGGTTGATCGCGCGTATGAATAGTGGCGGAATGATCACATTAACCGGTAAGATCGAATCACTGGATGTTGATGGCAGCAGCGGCGCACAATTCCGCGGTTATTCATTAACCACAACCAACTGCAAAGCCGATGTAAGCAGCGGCGCCGGCGTGCAAGTAACCGTTACCAAAGAAATATCCGCCAAAGCAAACAGCGGTGGTTTTGTTCGTTTTAAAGGCGATGGATTGATCAGGGATATTAATGTGAATAGTGGTGGATCGGTGAAAAGGCAGAGTTAGGTAAGGTTTGGGGTTTGTGGTTTGGAGTTTGGGGTTGGGTTCCTGATAATTGTTACGCTCTCAAAACTGCGGCAACCAAACCCCAAACCACAAACTCCAAACCACAAACTCCAAACCACAAACGCTCCTCCCTATCCCCACTTTATCCACTATTCTCACCGCGTAACAATTACCTAACACACGTTTTCCTTCTTTCGGTTGTCTTATAACGTAATTGCCTAACATAAACCATCGGATATGAAAACGACATCGTATGAGTTACTGGTTAATGCAGCAGGACAATTGATGCAGCAACATGCTTTCGATCATTTAACGGATGAGAAATTATCCCGCATGTACAGTTGTTTCCGTTGTATTGGTGAATCAGAAGACAACGAAGAAATTGCAGGCGCAGAATCAGACTTGTTGCTTCTTTGCAGCGAAGCCAACCTGTA